>NZ_JBYCKU010000053.1:0-56844 GCF_057473545.1 Acidithiobacillus sp. TH-A67 | reverse complement strand
ACGAGCCGCGTTGGATTGGTTATGCCCAGGCTAATCGCCTTTTGGATAACTTGCGCGGTTTAATGGAAAAGCCCATGCGCCCACGCATGCCTAATCTACTGATTGTTGGTGACTCCAATAACGGGAAGACAACGATTATTCGGCGCTTTCAGAAGTTGTATGGAGAGGGCTATGTCAATGAGAATTCGGAACCCGTTAAACCGGTCATTGTGAGCGAAGCACCGCCCAGCGCAGATGAAAAGGGTTTGTATATAGCGATTCTGGAGCGCTTTTGGACTCCATACCGGGCAACAGATCCGGCCTCCAAGCTACGCTATCAGGTGGTTCATCTGATGCGAGACTGCCATGTGCGAATTTTGGTTATCGACGAATTTCACTCACTCCTGACCGGGACGGTGACCAAGCAGCGCGAGGTCATGAACGCCGTCAAGTTGCTATGCAACGAATTGGCGATTCCCATCGTCGGCGTAGGCACCAGAGAGGCTGTCCGGGTTTTGCATACGGATCCACAGCACGCCAGCCGGTTTGATGTGGTCACGCTCCCAACCTGGGAATTGAATCCAGAATTTCAGCAGTTGGTGGCGAGTTTCGAGAGAGTGCTGCCGCTAAAAAAGCCTTCATTATTGCATCAGGCCGAAGTGGTTAGCCTACTCTTTGCAGTTTCGGAGGGGAATCTTGGTAATTTGCACCGGCTTTTGGTGGAATGTGCTGTAGAGGCTATCAAATCGGGTGCAGAAAGTATCGATAAATCCATCATAGAGGGGAAACAATGGCTCCGGCCTACTCGTGGCATTCGGGAGCTGGTGTAGATCGCTCGCGTTGGGTGCGTTCGGTGCCTCTGCTGCCCGATGAGATCATTTCATCGTGGTTGGTTCGGGCGGCGCTTGCACAAGGCTGTGATCCGATGGTGCTTACTGGTGAAGTATGGCCTAAATGGCGTATTTGGACGAGAGATGTGGACCGTTTTCTTGATGACGGCCCGTTGAGGTTACTGGTAGCCCCGTCCGGGATTTCATTTGGCTGCTTCCGTGCTGCAACACTTAAACCTATTGCTGCGCGGGTCACTACAGGACCTCTTCCTGGCAAAGCCGTGTGGTCATGGATATTGGCGCTGGGTGCCCGGAACACCAAGCGGCGAAGTGGCCTGCAGTATTGTCCAGTTTGTCTGCGCGATGACCGTATCCCCTATTATCGCCTGCAATGGCGCCTCGCGTGGCATGTGGGTTGCGAGCATCATCATTGTGCCCTACTGGACCGCTGTCCCCGTTGTGCGGCGCCCTTGGAGCCTCACCGACTGCACGCGGAGGATGGCCTTGCGGCGATTTGTGCGAGCTGCAGAGGCGATTTGCGGGGTGTAGGCGCTGTTACGCCCTGTTTGGACGATGCAATGGCATTCCAGAACGCAGGCGATGAGGCGATACGTCATGGCAGTGGTCAGTTTATGGCACACCGGACAGAGGCCGATGTATGGTTTGCCGGTGCGTCTTTTTTGTCCTCGTTATTACGAAGGGCTAATCGCAGCGATGCGGAGGCGTTGCACGTATTTCTGGAGCGGATGGGGGTTGCAGTCCCTGAGTTACCGCTGAATCCCGGCACAGGGGTTGAACTGCTCGGCACAGCGGAACGCCACCTGTTGCTGGGTGCACTATGGAAGCTGATGCGAGCCGACATGCCCGACGTGTCCCTGCGCCTGCAGGAATCGGGTATTACCCGCCAAGGCTTTGTGAGCAAGGGAGAACGGATGCCAGACTTGTTTGCTGAGCTTTTTGCGCAGCTGCCGGATAACGCCAGAGGGCCCAAAAAGCAGGCAGTACGCGATCCTGGCCAGCCACGGCCGCGTCACGAAGTAATACGTATGTGGCAACGATTGCAGCGCAAGCTGGAGATGCAGCAGCGATGATGGATACCATGGTAACGGCCTCGGCTGAGGTGAGGTGCGACGAATGTGGCAAGCGGGGGAAAAAGATAACGCGTGTTCACCTTGGCCATAAGTATTGTGCTACATGCTATGCACGAGAATTCAAGCGTCGACTTTGTCCGAAGTGTGGGAATTACGCACGGTTGCCGCGCAGGGATATGGCTGCTGTGTGTCGTCGCTGTGCGGTGGATCGGCCCTGCATCCGGTGTGGAAAGACAGACTTCCGAGTGGGACGGGTGACGCGCTCTGGTCCGGTATGTAATTCTTGTGCAAAATATTTCAGGGAGGCTAAGGCCTGTGAGATTTGTGGCAATTTGTCGAAAAGGCTAACGAGAGTATCTCGGTTCAATCACAATCTACGGCTTTGCCCAAAATGCGCCCATGCTGATTACGGAAACTGCCAGGGATGCCACCACCATAGATTACTAACAATGACTGATGATGGAATGCGGCTGTGCAAAGTCTGTCTCGATGGTGGAATGATCCCCTGTCAGGAATGTGGGCAATCTATGCCGGCTGGCAGAGGTACCCAGTGTGAACACTGCTATTGGCGAAATCTCCTGACAAAGCGGATAGCCATGAACCTGGCAGCATTTTCTACGCCGGTTATGGCGGATCATTTTGGGCGATTTGGTGCGTGGTTGGCCGTCACTGTCGGGGATAACAAGGCTGCCATTACCCTGAACCGCTATCTTTCCTTCTTTCTGGAGATCGAAAAAGTCTGGCAGTCCATTCCAGACTATAAACGATTGATTGCTTATTTCAGTGCCGAAGGGCTACGCAGGGTGAGGCTTCCCATGCGATGGATGCAGGAAACTGGGCTAGTGGTCAAAGATGTTGCTGTGCAGACAGAAGATTCCGAGAAACGGCAAATTACTGGTATGCTGAAGGCGCTGGAAGACGATCCGGCAGGTCTGCGGATACTGAAAGGCTATCACGACACACTTTTGGTGAATGTGAAGGCTGGAAAACTGAGTTTGCGCTCGGTGCGCCTTGCCATGGCGCCTGCGAAAGCCCTGTTGCTGGATATCCAGAAAATGGGGCTGGAGAAGCCGGATCAAAGGACAGTGGATGAATACTTGGCTAAGGTTCCAGGTCAACGCGCGAGTCTGACCGGTTTTGTGCGGTATTTGCGTGAGTCGCATTCTGTGGTTGTTGCGATGCCTAAAGCCAAAAATGGCGCGGCCCAGAAGGCCCGTCAGCGCAAGTTAGAACAGGAACTGCTGGTGATGATGCGTGATGGCGGGAAAGGCGAGGAGTTTTTGCGCCGGTGGGTTTCGGTGGGGCTGGCATATTTTCATGGGGTGCCGACCAAGGTGGGGCGTAGGATGGACCTGAAAACGCTGAAGGTTGATGGTGGGGATGTGGTTTTGGATTTTTCAGGAAAGTCATACTGGATGCCATTGCCCAAAGGAACCTCCAATAACCCCGATTTTTGAGTGGAGCAGCCCGCGAAGACTCGGTACGCTCCTGAGAGACGATTTCTTGATATGGCGGTTTGGAAGTGGCGACCTAACTTCATGAATCCGTGAATTTCCTGTGACGTCAGTGTTTGTGGTGCGTCAATTAGTGCCGATAGATGAACAGCTGGCAGCCTGTCGGAGAAAAGTATAACATTCTGTTTCTATTGCATTTATGGAACTTGCGCAAAAACACTGTGCCTAATGTAATCAATAGGTTGTAAAGACAATCCGACATAAGGCTGCTAGGTAGAACACATTCCCTACCCGTCGGTTTATTTCACCTCATGAATTATATCAGATCACTACCCGGCTCTCTAGGATTCTGAAGCGTGTTGAGGCTTCGGCGCAACTGCGTGTCCATCTGCTAACGCTGGCTGACAAGCAGACCGACTTTCATCTACATGGAACGTCGCTGTTTCCGGCGTTTCTGCGGACTAGAACACCCTCTAACTAGCAATCAACCACTTCTTCGTCCGCACACAGGACATTCTGCTTCAAGTAGATAGCCAAACCAAATGCCTTGACAATAACTACACCAATGTCCGTGAAAACCCACCCCGACACGGGCGCCTGCAGCTAAGTGACGGGCCATTGGTGAGTAACCCAACTCCCGAAAAGGCGTCGTCTCCTCAGACCCCTTTGCTCGCAGAGGAATGACGTTACCTAGGGATACCTTCTTCTTGCTGTTCATCGGAGCAACCTCCAACGTTGTCACGGCAATCACAGGACTAACATCATAATCTCTTTGGCGTTGCGATTCTAGAATGGGTGCTAGCCCAACAGGGTAAATTTGTTCTGCTAGGCCGCCCATGTAGAAACAATGGGTTAATTTCTGTCCGATCGACTCAAGAGTTATTGAAATCAATCAGTTACCGATAGAACAAATTTACCGTGGGGCTAGCCCAAAGGCGTAATATCCTCTTTGTCCAATTCTACATGGCACCTCGATCAACCCCTAAAAATTTGACCACACGGCTTGAAAAAGCTGTCTGCTACTCAAAAATGGCTGTTTTTAGCTAGATGTCCCGTGTTTAGGACGCATAACGCCCCCAGAAAGACCAAACAGCGCATATTGTAGACCACCGCTGCTCGCCTGGAGCGAAGCGGGGGCGAGTAGTCCCCGGCAGGCAACGCGGCGAGCTGCAACTGCCGAAACGGCCGCGCCAGCTGGGAGTGCAGGCGAGTGCTGTGCCGCATGGTTGTCGTCAGTGGGAGACGAGTGTACCGTTCGCGCCCCAACGTAGGCGGGACGGTGCGCCGGTGACCAGGACGTCCTGGGTCCATTTATCTAATCGCCAGCGCAAGGCCGATCGCGCATGGACGCGCGAAAAGGCATCTGATCACGGCGATTCTCCTTCCATTCGGGTCCGTGCCAGCTCTTTGTGAAGGACGCTGACCTCGCCTTCCAACTCCGTCACAGAGCGAGATCCTGGCGCACTCAGCGCTCAGGACTGCGAGCGTTGGCCACCCAGCCCACCAGTGTGCCCTTGGCAACCGGTAACCGCTGGGATGCCTCCCGCAACGATAAACCCTGCTCTAAAATCAACTGGATAGTTTCTGCCCGAAACTCCTTTGGGTACGGCGGTACTTTCCTGGTCATAGCATCCTCCTCGATCCATTGTATCCAACCGGGAGTGTCCACAAGACTCGGCTACCTCATCTCCGAGCATACGCAAGGCGGCTACACCAGGATGCTTGGTATCATCTGTGCCGTAGACCGTGCTGGCTTCCAGCGTTTTGTCTGCCCGGGGTAATGCGCTCGGTGCCGCCCACCTCATCCACAAGCTGTAGCGCAGCATCCACCTCCGCTGTCCCATCCGCCGTGGTGACCTTCTCTGCGGCAATCAAGCTATGCCGGTTATCCATGAGCACATGCCCCAGATACGCCAGCCGCGAGGCATCCCCGGGTGCCTTCTTGTAGAGGCGGCAATCGGGGTCCGTTACTGAGGCATGGGTGTCATTGCTTCCCTTCTGCCCACGGAAATCCGAGCCGTCGCCCTGCCGATCTTCGGGATCTTTGGGCTGAAAGGATTTTTGTGAAGCCCAAGCCTCCAGCAAGGTGCCATCCACAGAGAAATGCTCCTCGGACAGCAATCCCTGATGCCTTGCTTGCCCCAAGACCGTCTGAAAAAAGCGTTGCACGATCCCCGTTGTCTAGCAAGCGATCGCGGTTCTTGGTGAACACCGTGGGCACCCAAATCGGATCATCCATGCCCAAGCCCACGAACCAGTGGAACAGGAGATTGTAGTCCAGCTGTTCGATGAGCTGCCGCTCGGAGCGCTCGCTGTAAAAGACCTGCAGCAGCAGAGCGCGAAGCAGGTGCTCAGGGGGAATCGAGGGGCGACCCAGGTCTGAGTAGATCTGGTGGAAATGTCCGTCAAGCTCTGCTAGGGATCGGTCCACGATCACCCGGATAGCAAGTAGGGGATGATCCTTCGGCACTCGCTCCTCGGGGGACAGATAACTGAACAGCGCACCCGTCTCTACCTTGACTCCACGCATGAGTAACCCCTCCGTGACCTGTTCCGGCAATTATACCACGGACTTTTTCGGCAGCCTGCTAGGTTGAGATATTGTACCTCCTGATTTTATTTGCCAGTCCGACACGTGATAACCCTAGATGTGCAGCCGCTTTGCTTTGATTGCCTTGGAATCGGATTAACGCAGCAGAAACTAATGTTTTTTCCAAGGACTCTACCTGATCTTTTAGTGATCCAGATAACTCTGATGTGGAGATAATCTGATTGTGCTCGGTGTTATTGCGAATGGCTGCAGAAAGTTGTTTCGAGCCAATGGGCTCGCCGTTGGGGGTTAGAGCAATTGCTCTGCGTACTTCGTTTTCCAACTCCCTAACATTTCCAGGGAAGGCATAATTTTGCAGCAACTCTTGCGCTGTTTTCTCGAAACCTATATATTTTTTCCCCATAGAAGCGGCGAAAGATTGCGCAAAATGTTCGCCAAGCATTAATATATCCTCCGGTCTTTCGCGTAGAGGAGGTATTTTGATTTCTATTCCCTTGAGTCGATAGTAAAGATCTGCTCGAAATTTTCCTTGATCCACCAAGCTTTCTAATGAAAAGTTGGTGACGGCGATCACGCGGATGTCCGCCTTATGAATACGATCGCTACCAACGGGTTTGATTTCTCCTGATTGTAAAAAACGAAGAAGGCTTGCTTGTAGATGTTCGGTCATGCCTTCAATTTCATCTAGTAAAACCGTTCCACCATCGGCGGCAGAAAATAGTCCTAGGCGATCACTTATAGCCCCTGTGAATGAGCCTCGACGATGGCCAAAAAGCTCAGAATGAAGTAATTCCGGGGGAATGGAGCTACAGTTTTCCGCAAGAAACGCTTGGCTTTGCCGCCTACTATGGTAGTGAATACCGCGCGCGAGTAGCTCTTTTCCAGTTCCAGTCTCACCGTATATCAGTACGGGAAGGTCAGTTGCTGCTGCCTGCTTGGCCAGATTGCAAACATCCGCCATTGCTCGACTACAGTAGAACAGTTCACTGAATTTTTCTTGCGGATTGGAATCACCCCTTTCCGGGACGTTTATGTTCCCGGATTTGAGCAGTAGTTCGTGGCTTAAGCGACGATAGGAGCTTGCTAGTTCATTATATTCAACTGCACGTTTAAGGCTGATGGCGACGAGATCCGGAATAAGCGGTTTGCGGAGATATTCATATACTGCCGCAACATAAAGTGCATCGTGGATGGATCGTGAATCGGCAGCCATTCCAGATAAAAATCGGAGAGTTGCAGGCTGCTTTGTGCGCAGGGCAAAGAGGCATTCGCATCCCGCCATATCGGGCAATTCATCATCGCAAATCACCGCATCGACACGTCGTGTCGCTATGATTTGTAGGGCAGATGCCGCGTCATTGGCAATGATACACTCGTAGTGCGCGGATAGCTGCAAGGACAGGTTGCGCGCCTCTTGGTCATCGGGAAAGACCAGCAAGAGTGCGGGAGAAAGGGGGAGAGTAGAAGCCATCACCGTTCCGACTGTAAAGACTATTTGCAAGTGTTATAGCAACTTTCTTTGCTGCAACGCAAGAAGGCTGGGGAAACAGTAGACGGGTATTCGTAAAAACAAAGGGTTATAAGTTGGCATCGTTCTTGCTGCCTTAGCAGGGCACACCAATGGTGGTGATTGCATCGATAAGGAGGACTTCCCATGGCAAACCTTCTCTGGCTTCAGGGCGGTGCCTGTTCTGGAAACACTATGTCGTTCTTGAATGCCGAAGAGCCTAGCGCCTGCGACTTGGTAACCGATTTTGGTATTAATGTGCTTTGGCAGCCGTCGCTTGGAATGGAATTAGGCGACAACGTGCAAAAGATTTTGCGCGATTGCGTCTCCGGAGCGATACCGCTTGACATCTTTGTCTTTGAGGGCACGGTGGTCAATGCCCCAAACGGCACGGGGACTTGGAATCGTTTCGCTGGCCGACCAATGAAAGAATGGGTAAAAGAACTGGCGGGTGCTGCTCAGTTTGTAGTGGCGCTTGGCGACTGCGCTACTTGGGGTGGCATTCCGGCGACGGCACCTAACCCTAGTGACTCGCAAGGGCTGCAGTTCCTGAAAAAGGCGCATGGTGGCTTTCTGGGCGCCAACTACCGCAGCAAGGCAGGTCTCCCGGTCATCAACATCCCCGGCTGCCCCGCTCACCCTGACTGGGTGACTCAGGTATTGGTTGCGGTGGCAACAGGACGAGCCGGAGAGTTGGCCCTAGACGATTTGCAGCGGCCAAAGACGTTTTTTAAGAGCTTCACCCAGACGGGCTGTACTCGCAATATGCATTTCGCCTACAAGGTATCGGCGACGGAATTCGGGCAACGCAAAGGTTGCCTGTTCTACGACCTAGGGTGCCGAGGCCCGATGACCCATTCGCCCTGCAATCGCATCCTCTGGAATCGTCAATCTTCGAAGACTAGGGCTGGTATGCCCTGTTTGGGTTGTACGGAGCCGGAGTTCCCATTTTTCGACCTTGCACCTGGATCGGTATTCAAGACGCAGACCGTAATGGGTGTGCCGAAGGATCTCCCGGCTGGCGTTGATAAGGGCGCCTATATTAAGCTGACCGCAGCCGCAAAGAGTGCATCGCCGGCATGGGCTGAGCAAGACATTTTCGTGGTTTGATCTCTAATAGGAGAAAGCAATCATGGCAACAGCAGTTGAAACATTAGATATCAGCCCGGTCGGTCGGGTGGAAGGCGATCTGGATGTCCGTGTAGATATCCGTGACGGTGTTGTCGTAGAGGCCTACACTCAGGCCGAACTCTTTCGCGGTTTTGAGGTAATTTTGCGGGATAAAGATCCACAGGCAGGCTTGGTGGTGACTCCGCGAGCTTGCGGTATCTGCGGTGCTTCCCATCTAACCTGCGCTGCTTGGGCTTTGGACACGGCATGGAAAACCCAAGTGCCTCGTAATGCAATTCTGGCACGTAATATTGGGCAACTGTCCGAGAGTCTACAAAGTCTCCCCCGCCACCACTATGGTCTATTCATGATCGATGCAGTGAACGAAAACTACCGGCACAGCAAGTACTATGAGGAAGCAGTAAAGCGTTATTCTCCATTCACTGGAAAAAGTTACGAAATCGGAGTGACTATTTCTGGTAAACCGGTAGAAATCTATGCTCTGTTCGGTGGACAGTGGCCGCACTCCAGTTATATGGTTCCAGGTGGAGTGATGTGCTCACCAACGCTTTCGGATATCACCAGATCTTGGTCTATCCTCGAATATTTCCGGACGAACTGGCTGGAACCTGTATGGCTTGGGTGCTCGATGGAGCGCTATGAAGCAATCAAATCCTACGATGACTTCATTGCTTGGCTCGATGAGCGGCCTGAGCATGCAAACTCCGATTTAGGAATGTACTACCGTATTGGCGAGGATATTGGGCTGACGAAATTTGGAGCAGGATTGGGTAAATACATTACTTGGGGGTATTTGCCAGACGAGGATCGTTATCAGCGTCCGACGATCGAATCGCGGCAGCAGTCAGTGTACATGAAGGCCGGGGTCTATGATGCCAAGGCTGACAAGTTCTATCCTATGGACCAAGGAGTTACCCGCGAATCTACAACCCACGGATGGTACAACGAAGGTCCAGACCCGGTGCATCCATTTAATCGCACAACGCAGCCAATGCAGGCAAATAATCGTGATTTTAATGGGGCCTACACTTGGTGTACCGAAGTGGCGCATGAGCAGCTTGGACGTCTTGAAGCTGGTCCGCTATCCCGCGAGTTGATCGCGGGCGGTGACCTTGGTGAATCTTGGCAACATTCGGATCCCTTGGTTCTGGACATGTACAAGAAGATGGGACCAAGCGTGTGGCTCCGGCATTTTGCGCGGATGCACGAGGCGTGCAAGATCTATCGTCGTATCGAACACTGTTTGCGGGAGTTTCGGCTGGATGAGCCTTTTTATATCAAGCCTAAGGAGCAGGATGGCCAAGGTTGGGGGGCGACTGAGGCGATTCGTGGCGCGTTGGCCCACTGGATCGAAATCAAGGGGGGTAAGATCAGCAACTACCAGATTATCGCTCCAACGACGTGGAATGTCGGGCCGCATGACGCTCGTGGCGAGCGCGGGCCGATTGAGGAAGCTCTGATCGGCACGCCGATCCAAAACCCGGCGGACCCTGTGGAAGTTGGCCATGTGGCCCGTTCCTTTGACTCATGTTTGGTTTGTACGGTACATGCTCATGATGCCAAAACTGGCAAGGAGCTGGCGCGATTCCGGACAGCATAGCGGAGTCTTGTTCCGTCTAAACGCTCTTGACCCGCATAGCGGGTCAAGAGTGACCAACGGCTGATCAAAGGACCGCGACCATGAAAGACGAATTTCAACACGAGGAGCAGATTCGGGGCCAAATAGCTCAGCTACTGAGGTCTGGGCTACAAACAGAAACAACACCATTTCCAGAAGACAGTATGGCTTTCGCGGCCATTCTACATCGTATACGAGATGAAGCGGAAAATAACCTTACTAAAAAACTGATCATAAGTGGCTTTACGGATTATCCAGTAGGGGAAGATAGGCAACGTTGCCAGGAATGCATGTATTACTTAGTACATCGACGATGGTGCGATCTTCCAGAGCTGGACGTGCCAGTGGAGCCGGACTGGTGGTGCAGATTGTGGCGGATCTGACGTACTCTCGAAGATATGCAAGAGATGTGATGGTTGTGCAGAGTCTTAAGTAGGGGGTTTTTATGGTCGATGAACCGATAAATAAGAGTGCAGAGGATAGTCAATTGCGGCAGGAAATTGCGGAGCTCTTGCACGCCGGGCTGACGACAGACGTTGAGCCCCGAGCCTATGAATCAGAGATGATTCAGAGAATTGTGGCAGAACTACAAGATGTACCCCATTCCGACCTCAGAGGAAAACTTGTGAAAGCCGGATTTACCGCAGAACCATATCGAGGTGACGAAGGGATAGAAGAGGCCTGCGAAACCTGTATGTATTACCTATCGCAAAGGCGATTTTGCCAGTTACCAGAATTAATGTTACCGGTTGAACCGGACTGGTCCTGTCGTTTGTGGCGAATATGAAAGGACGAATGGTCATCGGTTGTGGTAATCTATTTCGGCGAGATGACGGTATTGGGATTCACGTCATAGAGCTACTACGTAAGGAGCGGGTTCCAAATGATGTCGAGATCTTCGATGCCGGAACCGCCGGACTAGAGATCATTTTTCAGGCTCGCGACTGTCGTGAACTGGTCATCATTGATGCATGCCGCAGTGAGAGCGAACCGGGTGCTGTATTCCAAGTGCCAGGGAACGAGTTGCCGCTGCCTTATACACCGACGCTTACGTTGCATGACTTTCGCTGGGATCATGCCTTGTACGCAGGTACGCGCTTATTCGGAGACAACTTTCCGCAATCTGTCACAGCATTTCTCGTAGAAGGCGGTGACTTTGGCTTCGGCGATAGTCTCAGTAGGGAGGTTCGTCAGGCGCTTCCCAAGGTGGTCCAGCAGGTTTTGGCCTTTTTGATATCTTCTCGTGAGGTTGGCGATGGAAGACTTGGCCCAAGTGAAACTTGAACTGCCGCTTCGCCGGGGCTTCCTTCAAATCCCTTTCCAAGCTCACCAACACTACCTTGGGGGGTGTGAGGTAGTAGCTTTCCTTTGGTGCGACCCGTGGGTCGAATGTATCCCGTTGCACAACGAGGCGGTGGGGGGGTTCCTGTTGAAGGTGTGCAACCGGGACGGGGACCGGGCGGTAGATCTTCGTGGCTTTCTCCGGGAATGCATGCTCGGTGATCCTGCTGATCAGGTATTGCTTTTTTCTTGGAACGCCGATCACGTCGCGTGGCGAACTCGGTGGGGTCCGGGGCCGGCAGATAAAAGATAGTTATCATTTTATGCAATCATAGTTGACATACCCCTTTTCTTCGACTAACCTTTAAATCGAAGGCTCTGCTTGGCAGAGCCGGGCGTTACTCATGGGGGCACCATGCCAGAAACACGAGCAACTACGGACTTCAACTCTGCAATTCGAGCAGCACGGGATCCGGGAATTCCTGCCGGGGAACGTGCGGAGATGCTGATGGAGATTGCGCTTGGGCTGCAACGGAAGCCTCGCGAACCTTCCGATCTGGGTTACGCAAACCAACTATACAATGAAGCTTTGCAGATCTGTCCGGAAGACGACCGTCTTCTCTATGGCCGCCTTCTGGCCGGTCAGGGCAGCGCGTTCATGGCTATGCCAGGAGGCTATGAACTTTTGCAGCAGGCGCTGGAGCGTTTCCAATCGGCAGAGGTGACGCTGCTGGATCTGGCAACTCCGGAGGAGCTTGCTGAATTGGAGATGAATATCGGTTTGGTTTTGCAGAGCTTGGCGGTGGAAGGGCAAGCCCGTTTTCCAGATGCTGTTCGTCGCTATCACAGTGCACTTAAGATATTTACCGCAGAAAATCATCCCCGAGAATTTGCGATCATTCAGAACAACATTGCAACCGCTTACCTGTCGATGACTATGGGAGATGATGCTGGTAAAATGCGCGAGGCGCTTGCTGTTCAGGCCTATGAAGCGGCGCTCAGGGTATTACGATTGGAAGACCACCCTGCCGAATATGCTATGCTTCAGAATAATTTGGGTAATGCGTTGCAATATGCCAGCAGCGCCCACCCTATAGAGAATAATCTGCGAGCGGTACAGTGCTATGAAGAGGCGCTTAAGGTGCGTACTACCGCTGATCGTCCCTTGGAATATGCAAATACTATAAGCAATTTGGCAAATGCTTTAAGTAATTTACCCGACGATTCTGAGCAACCAGAGCTTGGACAGTCCAAGAATCTTGACCGAGCCCGCCACCTCTATGCTGAAGCGGAAACAATATTTCGAGAGCACGGTGAGCTAGCTAAAGCTCGGCTGGTAGCTGAAACGCTCCAGGAGATCCGAGAGCATGTGTTTGGCGCAGATCGTGTGCATTAAAAGAAAGGAGGGTAATAACAATGTCTTTAATTTCGATGAATATTTCAGGAATGACGGTTGCCTGGGTAGTGGTTGGCACGCTTACTGGCGTCGTAGCTGGCGCTGTATCGGGAATGGTAATTGGAGGGAAAGCCTTAGGAGATTATAAACTCGCGGCCATGATGGGGAGCATGTACTCCGCTATGCCCGTGTTACCTGGGATCGTAGTCGGCGTTATCATTTTAGCCCTCTGTTAATTGCTCTGAACACTGGAGATCGCAAAAATGTGGGATATGGTTTGGAATTCTGCAGGATTATTCATTAAGGGAAAACTATTTAAGGATACGCGGAAGGTCTTGTTGCTCCTGGCGGCCAATATCGTCCTAGCTGCAATTCTGACCATAGGGGTTTATGTGGCCAGTGCCTCCTTTGCTGTGGCGTGCGTTGTCGCGGGGGTGATATCCGGGGCCCTACAACCGTTGCTGTTCGCCAGACTGAAGTACGCCTGAGATGGAAGCACGGCCTCAGACTGCCCACACGTCTTTGTCTGAACCATCCGGACAAGCTCACATCGAGGAGTCGGTCGATGCCCGAGATCTTAAGGTAGATCTAGCGCAGATTGGTAGCCTCGAAAAAGTTCTGGAGGGGTGGGATGAGACCCAAAAACGCACCGTGAAAGCGTTGGAGGATGCGTGGGAGGGTATCTACCGAGAGGCATTCCGAAGGCTGATCCGTTACCTTCGTGAAAGCCCGGAAGCGTTGCCTACGCTCCGAGGCGCCGCGCAAGACCCGTATCTTTATGCCGTATTACGCAGCCTCGGTCTGGTCAAAGCTTCTCTGCAGGAACGCATCGAAGCAGCGCTTGATGCAGTGCGACCAAGTCTCGAAGGACACGGTGGAAATGTAGAATTGGTGGAGGTACGGCCTCCAGATACGGTGGTTTTGCGCCTACTGGGTTCGTGTCACGGTTGTCCTTCCTCTTCGCTTACTCTGAGCGAAGGTGTGGAGAAGGCGATCAGAGATGCGTGTCCTGAGATCGTTCATATTGAAACAGCCAACCGCAATACTAATGGCGTTGCGGCCCCCTCCTCGGGCACACAGTACGTCAGTCCCTTCGCCATAGGTGGTCGACATAACTGGGTTTCTCTCTTTCCATTAAGCGATCTCCCCCTTCGCCAAACGGTTTCTCGCGAGGTTGGCCGGGAATCCTTGATTTTCTGGCGAAATGACCATGGCGCGGTGCATTGTTACCGCAATGCTTGCGGCCACTTAGGGATGCCCTTGGACGGTGGCGATGTTGATAGCGACGGAGTGCTTACGTGCCCGGCCCATGGCTTCCGCTTCCACTTGGATAGTGGGGACTGCCTAACGGTACCTGAGGTCCAACTTGACGCACGCGCAGTGCGGGTGCTGAACGGTATGGTTCAAGTGCGAAAGGAGGGGTAGAGATGGAGCTGTTCGTATCCTTGCGCCAGAAGCACCTATCTGCACGGTCAGGAGGAGGCGCTGCAACCGCGGCCTTTTTGCTCCCGAGCGGAGCACGAGTTGTTCTCGGTGAACAAATGCAGCCGAAGGGCGTTGTTAGTGCTGTGGTGCCTAGTCGAGAAACCCTCTTTGGGCCTAGAGGTGCGGCTGTCACAGCAGACGGAGCCCTTTGGATCTGCGATACAGGGCATCATCGCCTGTTGGGATGGAATGTATGCCCGAAGGAAGATGGTCAGGGAGCAGATTACATTATCGGGCACGCCGATTTTTCTTTGGAAGGGCGTAATGGGCATAGTAATGTTGGCGCAGCTACACTAAATGTCCCAACGGGAATAATCGGTGTTGGGCAGGGCTTCGCGGTGGCCGACGCCTGGAACCACCGTGTATTGATCTGGCAAGAAGCGCCGCGCAGAAGCCAGCAACCGGCTGATTTGGTTTTGGGGCAAGCCGATTTCTCGGGATCCGAGATCAACCGTGGAAATGATCGTCCTTCCGCGAATACCTTGTTTTGGCCATACGGGGTGCACTGGGATGGCGAACGCCTTTATGTCGCAGATACCGGGAATCGACGGGTGCTTTGGTGGGATGGATTGCCCGTCAGAAACGGCCAGGCAGCCAACGGAGTGCTAGGCCAGCGTGATTTTGTTTGTCGTGACGAGAACGCTGGCAGTGCTCCCTCCGCTATGAGTATGCGATGGCCTCACGCAGTCACGCGCTTCGGTTCGAATCTAGCTGTTGCGGACGCTGGTGACAACCGTGTCCTGATTTGGTCCCAACTGCCTGTTGCCAATGGGCAGCCCGCAGATTTCATCCTTGGGCAGCTCGACGCCACGGCAGATGCGCACAATCAAGGGGAGTATTACCCGACTGCATCCAGCTTCAATATGCCATATGGAATTACCGCCTTTGCTGATCTCCTAGTTGTGGCGGATACCGCGAATAGTCGACTGTTAGGTTGGCACTTGGATGAGATTGCAGAAGGGGCTCCGGCATCGGTATTGGCTGCTCAGCCAGATTTTAGTAGCAAAGGTGATAATCGTTGGGGTACTCCCCAGCGCGATAGTTTATGCTGGCCCTACGGTGTTCAGGCCGCAGATTCCACTCTTGTTGTGGCCGATTCCGGTAACAACCGAGTGCTCCTTTGGGATCGGCAGGCATGAGCACCGTGTTTGCTGATCGGCCGAATGGTGAGTGCATTCGTGTGAGCGGTCTGGTGCAAGGGGTGGGGTTTCGTCCCACCGTCTGGCACCTTGCGAAGGGGTTGGGTCTTACTGGGGAGATCCTTAACGACAGCGAGGGTGTCCTGATTCGAATTTGGGGGAAAGCGGAACACCGGGAACGTTTCCTGTCGTCATTGTTGGAATCCCTCCCACCGCTCGCACGCATTGATAAACTCGAACGCTCTGATTGGGTGGTTGGAAATTCGCCCGACACTTTTCGAATTGTTGCGAGCGAACGTGGGGCAATCCATACCGGCGTATTACCGGATGCAGCGAGTTGTGACGATTGCGTGCGCGAGACCTTGGATCCGTTCAACCGTCGCTATCGGTATCCTTTTACTAACTGCACCCACTGTGGCCCACGCTTTTCTATCCTTCGTACGATCCCCTATGATCGTGCGAACACGTCTATGGCTGAATTCCCATTGTGCGAGGATTGTCGATCTGAATATGAAAACCCAGAGGATCGGCGCTTCCACGCTCAGCCCACTGCCTGCCATGTCTGCGGGCCCAAAGCAAGATTGCGTCGCCGAGACGGTTCACCTTTCAGTCTGGATCGCTTTACATCCCTTGACGATATAGACGCTGCGGCTAATCTCCTCCGCAGTGGTGAGATTGTGCTCATCAAAGGAATCGGCGGTTTTCATCTGGCTTGTGATGCGGGGAACGCGAATGCCGTGACCCTGTTGCGTGAACGCAAAGGCCGACCACATAAGCCTCTCGCATTGATGGCACGGGATATTGAAGTCATCGCGCGCTATGCCGAGGTTGGCGAGTTGGATAGACGGGCGCTGCTATCTAAGGAAGCCCCAATAGTTCTACTGAAAAAACAAGAACCATCCTCGCTCCCCGACAGTATTGCTCCGGGAATGCGCCGGTTGGGGTTTATGTTGCCGTACACGCCTCTGCACCACCTGTTGCTACGCCGCTGGGAACGGCCCATCGTCTTAACTAGCGGCAATCTGACGGACACCCCCCAAATCACGGATGAGGTTGAGGCCGTCGAGGCGTTGGCCAGTGTAACGGATTGGATATTGTCCCACGATCGGATGATCGCAAACCGAGTGGATGATTCCGTGGCAGTCGTGGCTGCAGGGGAGTTGCGCCTCCTGCGCCGCGCACGGGGGTACGCGCCCGCCCCCGTGCCCCTACCTGAGGGTTTTCATGGGCTGCCGCAGATCCTGGCACTGGGATCTGAGCTCAAGAACACTTTTTGTTTGATCAAGGATGACCAAGCCATTCTTTCACAACACATGGGCGACCTCGCCGACGCTCAGGTATGGGAGGAGTACCAAAGCCAATTAGCCCACTATCGGAATCTCTTTGCTCACGAACCCGAGCGAATTGCCATTGATATGCATCCCCGCTATCACGCTAGCCAGTTAGGCCAGAGGATATCCGACGAAATGGGCTTGGTACTGGATAAAATCCAGCATCACCATGCTCATGCGGCCGCTGTGATGGGCGAACGGGCTGTACCTATGGACCACCCACCGATGCTCACTGTGGCTCTGGATGGTCTGGGTTATGGTCCGAACGGCGCCTTATGGGGCGGGGAGTTGCTCCTCGCTAATTACCGTCATAGTCAACGTCTCGGACGTCTGCTTCCCTGTGCTCTGCTTGGCGGTGAGCAGGCCATGCGCGAACCGTGGCGCAACACCTTGGCTCAGATCTTTTTGAGTATCGGATTGAAAAACTTTATCGGGGAATACTCTGGAGTTGCGATTGCCGATTGGCTAAAGAAGCAACCTCTTGCCGTCTACGAGCACATGTGGCGGCAAGGAGCCGTTGCGCCGAGTTGCAGCTCCATGGGACGGCTTTTTGATGCGGTGTCGGCGGCCTGCTCGATAGCGCCCAAGCGTCTGAGCTTTGAAGGCCAAGCAGCTATGCTTTTGGAAGCAGCAATCACCCCCGGGATGATAAAAGAAATCGACGAGGATGCTTATCTCCTGCCGGTCGTGACCGATGGGGAGCTCTTAAGCCTTGATCCGCGCCCGTTATGGGAACCGTTATTGAACGACCTTCGGCAAGATCTCGACTTGCCCGAGATATCGGCGCGCTTCCACGTCGGTCTAGCGCGATCGTTGTGTTCCTGGATAGCAGAGGCCTTTCAGCGTGTGCACCCAGCCAGTCGAAAAATTGTGCTTTGCGGTGGAGTATTTCAGAACGTAACGCTCTTGGAGCTCATGCAGACCCAGTTGCAAGAAAGTGGTTTTGAGGTCCTGGCTGCCGCTCAGCTGCCCTCCAATGATGGCGGACTCTCTTTCGGCCAGGCATTGGTCAGTGCTGCCCATGCGCTATCGGATAAGCGCGCCCAAACGGAAAGGAGAACGCCATCATGTGCTTAGGTATCCCTGGAAGAATTACCCGTATTGTCAGTACACACGAGAAACGTGCCGAGGTGGATATCAATGGCGTGCGACGTGAAGTAAATGTGGCCTGTATCGCCGATCCCGAACACCCTCTGGACCACTGCGTCGGCGAGTGGGTGCTCGTCCATGTCGGTTTTGCGATGAGCCGCATCAGTGAGGAAGAGGCTCGCCTGACACTGGAGGTGTTGACCGAACTTGGAGAGGCCCAGATAGAGATGGATCGCATACGAGAGAGTCATTCAATGGGATTGGCGAAGTAGAGTGACTGCCATGATGCAGGATGAGCCAATCCAGGGTCTATATCCCTTCCTGTACGGAAATAAAAAGGACCCAGTGCGGGATCGTGCGGCTTTGCTTACCTCTGTTGCCCATAAAGTGGAAGAGAGCGTGACGATCAAGCAGCGGTTCTTCAATCAGCAGGGATCCGAACTTGTCGAAATGGCCGAAGCGTTGGCCGGAGTATTTGCACAGGGCGGTATTCTCTTCACTATGGGTAACGGTGGATCCTCCTGCGATGCGGATCATTTGGCAGTAGAGTTTATGCATCCCATCACCACCGGTCGGCCAGCTCTACGGGCCCATAGCCTGACCGTAGAGCAAAGTATGCTTACGGCTGTGGGTAACGACATCGGATTTGCTCACATATTTCTACGACAGCTCTCTGCGCTAGCCCAAGACAAAGATGCCGTGTTTGGGTTTTCGACTAGTGGCAATTCTAAAAACCTGATACTCGCGTACCAGAAAGCGCGGGATCTGGGTATGCGTACTTTTGGTTTGGCTGGCATGGAGGGCGGAGCGATGCGCGAAAGTGGCTTGGTGGATCACCTTTTGGTTGTTCCCTCGGATAGCGTGCACCGAATTCAGGAGAGTCATGTGACGGCTTTCCACATACTTTGGGATTTGGTGCACACCTTGTTGGCGGATCATCGCGGAAACTTGGGTAAGGAGTTTTAATTATGCGCTTTGTCGATGAATTTCGTGATCCTAAAAAGGCGACCATTCTTGTAGAGGATATCCGCCGTCTCATTCAGCGTGTCCCCCAGGCACGGCATAGGCCGCTGCAACTCATGGAGTTTTGTGGTGGGCATACGCACACTATTTTTAAATATGGCATTGAGAAAATGTTGCCGAGAACCGTGGAGCTGGTTCATGGGCCAGGTTGCCCAGTTTGCGTTTTGCCTATGGGGCGAGTCGACGACTGCGTTGCTATAGCCGAAAAGGAAGATGTCATATTTACGACATTTGGCGACGCTATGCGAGTGCCCGGTTCACATAAAAGTCTGTTGCAAGCTAAAGCTGACGGTGCAGATATTCGCATGGTGTATTCACCATTAGATTCATTGGCTATTGCACAGAAGAATCCGGATCGGCAAGTGGTATTTTTTGGTCTCGGTTTCGAGACGACTATGCCTGCGACAGCCATTACTATTCTTTCCGCAAGGCAACGAAAAATCAAAAATTTCTCGGTATTTTGTAACCATATAACTACCCTTCCAACCATAAAAGCCATTCTGGATTCTTCCGATATGGAATTGGATGGTTTCCTTGGACCTGGGCATGTTAGTATGATTATAGGAGCTGAACCTTACCGTTTCATTGCGGAGCACTATCATAAACCTGTGGTCATTGCAGGTTTTGAACCATTGGATATCCTTCAGTCCTTATGGATGTTGGTGAAACAGTTAGCGGAGAGGCGTTGTACGGTTGAAAATCAATACCGAAGAATTGTTCCAGATAAGGGGAATCATCTGGCCCTAAAAGCTATTGACGAAGTTTTTGAGATCCGTGAATACTTCGAGTGGCGCGGGTTGGGTTCCATTGATCATTCTGGTGTCCGCATACGTGGCATGCTTGCAGAATTTGATGCAGAGCAACGCTTTGCAATTCCCAACGCTTCCATTGCTGATCCTAAAGCCTGCCAGTGTGGGGAAGTCTTAAAGGGTGTGATTAAGCCATGGCAATGTAAAGTCTTTGGTAAGGCTTGCACCCCTGAGACGCCGCTGGGGTCGTTAATGGTTTCATCCGAGGGCGCCTGTGCTGCCTATTTCAACTACGGAAAGCTGGAATTTGAGCCAGTTTCGGAATCGGCCGAGGAGGTACTCTAGATGACCACTACTCAAATTCGGCACCGTAAACGCCCTTATGGAGAATCCGTTAATCTAAGCCACGGCAGTGGTGGTAAAGCTATGCGTGACCTAGTTGAGGGGCTAATTCTACCCGCACTCGGAATTGAGACAGCTGTGCCGCTGGAAGATCAGGCCCGGTTATCCATCGCCCTCTGGGAAGTTGGCGGGGAGATGGCTTTTACAACGGATTCCTATGTAGTAGATCCCCTAGTTTTTCCGGGTGGGGATATTGGTACATTAGCTGTGAATGGTACGGTTAACGATTTGGCTGTGGGCGGAGCCGAGCCTTTGGTACTTAGTTGTGGGCTTATTCTGGAAGAGGGGCTCCCGTTTGCAATCTTGGAGTCAGTCTTATGTAGTATGGCCAAGGCTGCGAGAGCAGCGGGTGTTACAATCGTTACTGGCGATACTAAGGTGGTTCCACGGGGAAGTGCCGATAAGTTGTTCATCAATACCGCTGGCATTGGACGCATCCCGGCGGGACGAAAGTTGTCGATTTCGGCGATACAGCCCGGTGACGTTCTCTTGCTTAACGGCTATCTTGGCGACCATGGTGCAGCGATTATCAAAGCACGCGGAGATCTCTCTCTTGATGCAGACGTTGAAAGTGACTGCCAGCCCCTCCATATGGTTATTGCAAAACTCCTTGCGGCAGCCCCTAACGTGCGCTGCGTCAGAGACGTTACGCGCGGCGGACTAGGTACGGTTCTGAATGAGTTTGCGGAAGGCGCCGGTGTTGCCGTGCATATCGAAGAAAATGCCATTCCGGTGCGCCCGGTTGTCCGCGGCATTTGCGAATTGCTGGGGCTTGATCCTCTGTATTTGGCCAACGAAGGCAAGTTAGTGGCGGTGATTCCTAGAAATGAGGCCGAGAACGCTCTCGTCGCATTGCGCAGCGATCCAGCTGGAGTGAACGCAGCTATTATCGGCGAAGTCTTGCCAGGGCCTGCCGGAGTTGTGCGTTTGCGCAGCCATTTTGGTGGGGAACGGTTGGTAGACATGCTGGTAGGCGAGCAGCTACCTCGCATTTGCTGAGTTTTTGACATGCATGAATTAGGAATAACCCGGAATATCGTCAGTATCTGTAGTGAAAAGGCCCAGGGGCGTCAGGTAAAGCGAGTAAGCCTGGAGATTGGCGAACACTCTGGCGTGGTGTCCGAAGCGATTCAGTTTTGCTTCGGGGTATGCCGCGAAGGAACACCTCTCTCGGATGCAACATTAGAGGTGATCCTAGTGCCTGGTCGGGGCCTGTGTGAAACCTGCGGCAGTGAATGGCCCATGCCGGAAATTTTTTCTCGCTGTGGATGTGGTCGGCGGGGAGAACTACAGTGCCTTGCTGGTAACGATCTTACAATCAGAGAAATGGAGGTACAATGACATGTGTACGACTTGCGGATGTTCAGATCAAGCCAATCCTCGCCTTACCACTTTGGATGCGGACGGGCGATCAACCACCAAGAGCCTGCAGACTGAACCAAACTCACAGCCCAACAATCCGACGGTGACCAGTCAGGAGCATGAACACCCACATTCGCATGTACATACTCATCCTGATCACCACCACGGTGAGATGGAAAAAGTGGATTCTGGTCATCTGGTTACCCTCGAAGCGCGTGTCCTTGAGAAAAACGATCGATTAGCGGAACGCAATCGTGCTTGGTTAGCGGGGCGCGGAGTATTCGCGATGAATATCATGAGTTCGCCTGGGGCGGGAAAGACCACATTGCTCGAACGCACGCTTGCGGACTTATCCAAAGAGATCCCCGTGGCTGTTATCGAGGGCGACCAAGAAACCTTGTTTGATGCCGACCGAATTTGTAAAATCCACATACCTGTGGTCCAAGTTAATACGGGTCAGGGATGCCATCTCGAAGCAGACATGGTTGCCCAAGGTCTACAACAGCTTAAACCTAAGCCGAATTCCATGATCTTCATAGAAAATGTTGGAAATCTGGTGTGTCCGGCGCTTTTTGATCTGGGGGAAGGTGCTAAGATAGTAGTCTTATCTGTCACAGAAGGAGAAGATAAGCCAAAAAAATACCCTCACATGTTTCATGGTGCAGATCTTGTTTTGATCAATAAAATAGATCTGTTGCCTTATGTTGATTTTAACTTGGAACGTTGTCTGGCTTTTTTGCGTGATATAGCCCATCATGCCCATATCCTAAGGATTTCTGCAAAATCTGGTGAAGGTCTGACCGACTGGTACGATTGGCTGCGTGAGCGGCGCCGACATATGGAAACCAATCATTGGGATGCTATTTATGAGCGATAATCAGGGGGCCGCAGGGTTACCAAAAAGGGAAAACTTATGCAAGAACTGCATCGTTATTTTCAATTGTTTGACCTAGGAACCCTGTCGGTTTCCAGTGTTGCTCCTATATTTAGTGTTGCGGCTGCTGGATCGGTCATGGCTCAGGCTGCTGGCGCAGCGGTTCCACTTGCCATAGTGTTGATGGCTATCCCATTTATTCTCTGCTCCTGGATCTTCCTGTCCCTGAATCAGCATTTCCCGAATGCCGGCGCCTCATACCATTGGTCGAGGCGCATCATTGGTATCGATTTCTCCAATTTCCAGGCCTGGATCATCCTCCTCGCCTACTTTTGGTCCATACCTCCCATTCTCATACCCGCTGCTCAATTTACCTACAGGGCCTTAGGCATTCCTCATCCTGGTAATCTGCTGCAGATCCTGGGTGCCATATTCTGGGCAGGATTAGCTCTAATTGTGCTCTTATTTGGAGCGCGAATGACAGCCCGCGTGACGCAAATCTTTCTGGTAATAGAAGTCCTGTCGGTGGCGTTCATGGCCGTGATCGGGTACTCGCATTGGGGACCAGCTGCCGTTGGTGCCGCAGACTTCTCATTTAGTCACCTCAATTGGGGAGGGGTTATCGTCTGTATGGTAGTAGCGGCTACTATAGTGGATGGCTGGGAAATAGACTCCTATGCCTCCGAAGAAGCGAAAAAGCCACGCATTACCCCTGGGTGGGGAGGGATCATCGGTGCGGTGTCCGTAGTGGCGTACTACCTGCTGATCTGGCCCTTGCTCCTGCATCAGCTTCCTCTGGATAGGCTGTCCACTACGCCGGACACCTTGAGCCTCTGGGCTGGCACGGTTGCTCCGGGATTGCTTCCATACTTCCGCATTGCCATCATCTGCTCCACGGCTGGGAGTCTCTGGCTCACGACCTTCATCCTGTCCCGCGCTTTGTATGCCATGGGGAGGGATGGCGTCATGCCCAATTGGCTGGCAGGCTTGAACAGATTTGGGGTTCCTCATTGGCCAGTAGTGCTGCCAATCGGGCTCTCCATGATCGTTATGGCACTGCAGATGTTTTTCCCCAGTACACGCGATCTGTTTAATTTGGTGCTCAGTGCTGCAGGCTTCTTTCTGGTTGGAGAATTCCTGTTTGATGGCATCAATATGCTCGTGTTCCTCATCCGCAAACATGATGCCGTCCATCGCCAAGTGAAAGCACATCATCATCTTGTCCTGTTTGTCGCGGCTGTGTGCGTTGTAACAAGCCTAACGGCAGTAGAAGTCTTGTTTTTGATATGCGGTCCCAAATATGTTGCCGCAGGCGTTGACCAGACCGTTCTCACCCTGCTTGCCTTGGGCGTGGTCTATGTGCTTTGGCTGAAGTGGCGCGGAAAAGCAAGATCGACACACTGCTTTACTCCAGAAGAGTTGGATAACATAGCGGCCGTTGGCCCCGCTTTGGTAAGGGAATAACTCCTTGTCTGATACGAATATTGTTGGCCAAGTGACATGGCCTTGCAGCGCCACCAACGTCCTGGTCTCTTTAGGATAGATCTATGCCGCACACGAAACTGCACGAGCAGGCTGTGCTTGTTAAGCGTAATGCCTTGGGCAATGTGGAGATTGGAGAAAAGCTTACCTGTGAGGGTGCAGGTGATGGCCAACTGATATTGGCACCAGAGCTCACCAAGCCGGACTCGTGTCTGGTCTGGTCACTCGGAGTATGTCTGACTGAGTTCACCGCGCGATTTATGCGCCGCCGCCAGTATCCGCCTTCGTGTTCTGCCCTTTTGCGATGGATATAGATTATGGTCCTTGTTGCCGTATCGTCAGTATAAATGTGCATTTAGTGCTAACAGTTTCATTATCTGCTGCAGATCGCAATACCTTGCGCCTAATGTTGGAGCAATGCCCAATTCATAAGGCTATCCGTAATAATGTACAAATGAGAATAGAGATAATAACGGCTCCTCGACGTTTTGAGTGGGTAATGGAGGTATGATGGGGGGTGTCGTGGTGGTGAGCAGGGGGTAGCGATGATTCTGGGGCAGCAATTTTTCACGCTGGCGTTGGTTCCGCTGTGGCGGTGGATGATGTGCTTCCAGCATCCGCTCGTCATGCGCTGCACGCTTCTGCGGGTCTTGCGCCGTGGAGTGTCTTCATCTTCTGCAGAATGCGGTAGGACCTTTTGAAGTTACGCTGCAGATACCGCCATTGCCTCCACTCCGTCCAACCTTGTGCATGGGCCGCGCGGCTACAGGTTTCTATGGTTTTCCGTACCGCATCCAGCAGCAAGTTGATATCCGAAGGGTGATGCACCCGGGTTTCGACCACGAAAGAATCACAACGTGCAGCGAGTCCTTCGTCTGGTCTTTTTTAGCAGGACATGGCCCGCCTGCCACTACCTCCTGATTGATCCGATCCAGTATTTCTGGCGTAAACAGACTCAGATTATCTTTTATGGTTTGCAGGTGATAGGGTGCATCCGTATTTTCTGCCCATCCACCATGCCCCAGCATCTCCCGCACCCAGGACCCCGTCAAAGTCTTTCGTAACCCATTGTTTCTTGACGTGCACAGAAGCTTTAATCATGCTCTATCCTGGTGAATACATTAAGGAAAAAATCGAGGGTTATCGTCACGGACGTAAAATATTGACTATGGTTCTGCAAGAATAGCAAATACCAGATCCCGGAGCTCCGGTTGTGTATAAATGTGCTGAAGGCCACGCACGAGGCGTGGAATATAATCTCGTGACTTGGAGTCTACCCGAGTGGCAGAAATGTCAATTTGACCGAAGACCATCTGTTCGTTGATCACTTTTCTCATCGCGAAGATTTCCCATAGGAATACCAAACAGGTTAAATATCCATAGTTTCATTGGATATTCGTCACAGAAGCCAGGAAATGGTATAGAAAGAGAGAAAGCTGGTGCAGGAGAACCGTAACTTCAAATGCTAGCGTTATTGTAACATGCTGTATCTATAAGACAATAGCATTTTCGATCTACACTAATGTAGTAAACGAATGATGAAATTCTCCGCAGCTTGAAAGCAGGTCGTTATTTTGACAGATGCAGTAGAATGGTTTGTACAACATTCTCGAATGTGAAGTTTGCCGTTTGTGATGTCTTGTGCCGGTAAGCAAAAGCTTTGCCACCTTTCCATCTCTTTGCCAACTCTGTAACATGACCGTTGGCTAATTTTATTTTCTCGAGAAGAAAAAATAAAAATTTTTCGAAATCTCCCTCAACTTCCTTCTGGAAGGCCAAGCCTGCAAAATGCTCGCTTGTGGTATTGTATCTCTGTTGTATTTCTATGATGTAAAAATGATTGTTCTTTAAGACAACCTTTAATAATAGAAAACCGCGTCGTTTTGGTGGATTACCATATACAATAGGAAAGCGTTTCACACCATATCTTTTGGAATTAATGAGTTTGTTATTGCTGTCCACTTCTGTGTCATGATCATTATACGTTAACGGAAAGTTTATTAGTTGTGGGTATCCAATGTCTCGGAATCCTATACCAATAGTGTAATGATATATGCCGCAAATAATATCTGGGTGATCTTTTGCATAGTTGGTTAACGATTCCCACATATTCCATATCTGATCGATGAATTTTACCTCTTGGTCACTATGCGTAAGACCTTCTAAGACGTCTTTATTTCGTCCATAAGCTGTGCCAGCAGACACCTTATGAGAATGTGGTGCAACGTCTGTTATGGTAGTCATATTTTGCCTTTTATTTTTTTGTAATTTTTTGTTGGCAGGATCTTGGTCGATATGGCGAGTTAATATAGGCTCCTCATCAATCCAAAGGAGAGGTGGTTCCTGTAGTTTTGTTAACCCGCGGTCTTGAGATGGTGATTCGTCGTCAATCAATTCAGGGTTGGTATAGTTCGTCTGCGCTGTAATTTTTATAATTGAATTAGTTTCTGTTTCATATTCTGAGTTCTTTATGGATGATCTAGTCCGATAGATGACATACTTTGGATGAGCACTTAATCCTATGCCAATAATGTTCATGCAAACAAAAGTTTTTGTTATTTTAATGTAAAACCCGGAAACTTCAATCTTTCCTTTATGATTTGTCCAAGGAGCCACCTTTAAGAATAAGCGGTGATTCGGATCGCGTGATAGAATTTGTGACATGATCTGCTTTACTTGCAATTTTGCGTATTGGTCGTGCTTAATGTGTGAAATCAGGGGAACATCGGAGTCTATATAAGGGGTTGCTGGGTAAGTTCTCCATTCATCGTTCTCTTCTGGTGGTGGTATTTCATATAATTGTTTGAACAATTTGCCATCGATTTCATCCCATAGCGATGTCAAGAGAGTGCGCCTCAACCTTGAACTTCCATAACAGCGTGTAAAGAATTCCAGTGAAGGTATTACTAATGTGTCGCCATCGGCCAAATGGAAGCGAAGCATCCACGCGTCTGCAATTTCATCTCGGCATGGGTTAAATAGAGGGTAAACTGACGCTGGTATAAGCGGATTATCATCACCTTTGAGACAATAATGCTCCCAACCATTGGCTGAAAAATCAACCTCAAAGCGTTTTGTCGCGAGCTTTGCTTTGGCCACGATCTTTCCGTCGTGCCAAACAGATCCTATAGGCAAAAGTCCTAAACTGAGTGCAGATACCCTAGTGCAGCGGAACTGCCCGATGAGTTTGTTATCTCGCACGTCATGGAGTAACACTGTGGCTAGTGGTTGGGAAGGGTCATGCGTGTTTCTATGTAGCGCCCCATACCACATTACTGCCAGGTGCCGATGGCCTAGGGGGTTGCCGGCGAGCGAGCGAAGCGAAAATGGTGCGGATTGGCACTCTACTGATTCGAATTCGAATTTGCGCACTTGCTGTATTTCTGCCTCTCGCCAAAAAGCGTAATTCCCAGTGCACCCTTATTTCGGGTGGCTAGAATTCGTGTAGCATCAATTGGTAGAATGTAGCAACAATTAGTGGAAGTCACAACCGCCACCTACGAGGGCCGCCGCAGACACGCTGTGGTGTGGGCTGCGATAGGGGCGGCGTCGCCAGGTGGCCGGATCGAACAGCCCATGCAAACTGTGGATGGACGCGACTTCCAGTGCTTCCTCGTCGCGCAAAGGTGAAAGCAGGCTGGGTAGGCGGGCGGCCAGCATGCTTTTGCCGGTGCCGGGTGGACCGGAAAACAACAGATGGTGCCCGCCCGTGGCGGCAATGATCAGAGCCCGTTTGGCCTGCTCCTGACCACGAACGTCCGCAAGATCTCCGCCATCGATCGGCAGATCAGACGCGAGCGCAGGCGGCGGCACGTCGGGAATCGCTTGCTCGCCGCGTAAAATTGCCACCAGCTGTGCCAGGCTCTGCGCTGGCAGAAGCCGGCACTTCCCTGCCAGGCTTGCCTCACTTACGGTATCCCAGGGGAGGGCCAGGCGGTGACCCGCCTCCTGTGCAGCGAGGGCACAGGCAAGAATTCCGGGGACCTTGCGCAGGCTGCCGTCCAATGCAAGTTCGCCAATACATTCGAGATCTTCCAGGGTAGACTGCGGCAACTGCCCACTCGCACGGAGAATGCCGAGGGCGATGGGCAGGTCGAATCGTCCGCCTTCCTTGGGCAGATCGGCTGGTGCAAGGTTGACAATGATGCGCCGCGCCGGAAAGTCCAGGCCACTGTTCTGAATGGCGGCGCGTACTCGATCGCGGGATTCGCGCACCGCCGCTTCCGGCAAGCCCACGATGGCAAAGGTGGGCAAGCCCGGCCCCAGGTCGCATTCGACCATGACCTCCGCGGCCTGGATGCCTATAGGCGCGCGGCTGCGCACCAGCGCCAAGGCCATGGAGTTCAGCCTTCGCTCTGCTCTGGCCCCACTATTTTATCGAGACGGGCCTCAAGGGCCGCGACCCGTGCCGCGAGGCGGGTATTCAGCTCTTGCTGGATCTCGAATTCCTCGCGGGTAACCAGATCGAGACGATCTAAGGCGTTGCTGATGATGGTCTTTAGCTGCTTATCCAGGTCTTCCTTGACCGACCCGAAGCGGGCCACCGCGTCGCCGATGGCGGCGGCAATATCGTCGGCAATTCGGTGTTGCATCGTGCTCTCCTTACAGGCCCATGGCTTGGCGGATGAAAAAACGTTTGAGTGGAGGCGTCATACTGGTACCCCAGAGCCCCAAATCACGCAGCCGCGCCAAGGCGCCACTGCGATTCGAGAATAGATGATTCAGGCCACCGCAGGCAAAGACCGTCAGCAGATTGTCGGGGCGCCGCTGCCGTTGATACAACACCAGAGCTTCGCGGCGACCGAAATCCTCGCGTTTCTGGACCTTGTCGCCAATAAGCTGAGTGAGCGCGGCGACATCGCGAAAGCCGAGATTCACGCCGAGCCCTGCCAACGGATGGACACCATGCGCGCTGTCACCGATCAAGACGACGCGATCCTGCACGTAGCGATTGACATGCAGGGCGCTCAACGGGAATTTCCCCCGTTTGCCGATGTCGAGGAGCCTTCCGAGCTGCGGTCCAAAGGCATCTTGCAAGCGACACAGGAATTCTGCGTCGTCCATGGCAAAGAGCTGTCGTGCGCTAAGGTTGCGCGCACTCCAGACCAGGCTGGCCTGGGCCTGACCCTGGGCGTTGTCGGCAAAGGGGAGGAGGGCGAGCGGCCCGCTTGGCAAAAAGCGCTGATAGGCGATGCCGCTATGCGGTCGCTCGATCTGCACGGTGGCAACGATCGCTTCCTGCTGATAGTCCGCGCGATAGATGCTGGACTGAAAGATCTGTTGACGCAATCTGGACTGCCGCCCCTCGGCAATCGCCAGCAGACGCCCGCGATAGCCGGTGCCCCCCTGATCCTCCAGCTCAATTCCTTCGGCATCGCTATACGACATCCGCCATTGGCAGTCGTACAGCAGGCTACCGCCGGCACGGCAGAACGCAGTGCGCAGTGCTTGTTCTAGTTTTTGGTTCTCGCAGATATAGCCGAGAACCGTCTCGCCGACGTCTGCGGCGTCGAGCTGAATACTGCCAGCATGTTCGGCATCCCAGACGCGCATTCCCCGCACCGCTGTACCGAGGGAAGCGATATCGATTTCCTGTTGCGCAAGGAAGGCAGTCGCCCCTGCATTGATGAGGCTGCAACGCTGCAGGGGATCTGTGGCATCGGCTTGCGGCGCGGTGCGGCGCTCGGCTATGGCGGTTCGAAAACCTTGGCGTTGCAGAGCCAGACCCAAGGCACCACCGACCATGCCAGCGCCGGAGATCAGGATGTCGAAATCATCGGCCAAAACGGGTTACCTCCAGGGCGGGAATGCTGCTCGCGGCTGGCAGCTCAACGCCGGCCAGACGTGCCGCCAGCTGTTTCTTCAGCCATCCGTTGTGTTCCAGGGCCGACAGTGCGATCTCACGTCCCAGTCGCCAGGGCAGGGGGGGCAGGGCGAAGAGCTGGTTCATCCCTTCCGTGAAGGCGATCGTTTCTGTGCGATCCCGCCGGCGAATTCGCTGAAAATCTCGTAGCAAAGTCTCGGAACCCGGATCGACCCCTTGTGTTGCGGCCTCGCGCAACAGTGCCGCCAGCGTTACGGCATCCCGTAGGCCTAGATTGTACCCCTGCCCCGCCAGTGGATGTAGGGTCTGGGCGGCGTTACCCAAAGGAAGGATTCGACTGCTTGTTGGGGCAGAGAGTTGCTGAAAGTGCAGTGGATAGAGGGCGCGCCCGGCTAGCTGAGAAAAGCCGGAAAGACCGGGCGGCAGGTACCGATGGAGTTCCTGTAAAAATGCTGCGTCGCTGCCATTCATCAGGCGGCTCGCGGCGCTTGGCAACAAACTCCAGACCAGAGAGAAGATCCCGTCCGCGCGCGGCAGGAAGGCGAGAGGACCACTTTCGAGAAAATGCTCGTACGCCGTACCGGTGGAGCCGGAGATCGGTCCAACGCGGGCGGTGCAGGCATAGCGATTGTGATCCCAGCCGCGGCGTTGCAGACCGAGCAACGATTGCAGTTTGCCATGACCGCCATCGGCCAACACCAATAGTCGCGCAGATAGCCTGTTGCCGTCGGCCCAAGCCAGAGTCACGCGGTCGGGAAGCCAGGAAAAATCCGTCACCGGTCCCCAGCACAGGCGCTGGAATTCGTCGGAATCTGTGGGCAACTGCGCGATCAGCGCCTCTTGTAGATTGGCGAGCGGGATCAGCCTGCCGAGAACACCTTCCTGCGCCTGCAGTAGCTCACTGGACAGGGTTACTCGGTTCGGGCTACGGGCTTGGGAAATCTGTACTTGCTGAATCCGTCCACTGAAGGCATCCGAAATCACTACCCCGAAGCCGTGCAGTATACGTATAGAGGCGAGAGCGAGGGCGACACTGCGTTCCGGCGCGAACGCATCCTGGCCCGTACCAGTGTTGCTAAGCACTGAATGGGGTGTGGTATCGATGACGCGAATGCGAAGCGCCGACCCCTGGAGGGCCAGTACAAGGCTGTGGGCAATGGGTCCATCACCCAGGATGAGCAGATCGCAATCCATAGCCTATACTCTAGGGCTTCGCGTCTGGGGCGGCAAGCACCATGCGGAAGGGCGCGAGCGGTGCTTCCCCACACCGATGCGGCACGGTTACCGATCAGTAGTAGACTGGCACGACACCCGAGGCCATGGTCTGGATGGCCTGTGCGGCACCGGCCATCGTCGCTTCAGGAATGAAGTGCACCTCTTCCAAACCACGCTTCTTGTAGCAGCCAGCGCAAATCCAGAATTTGGCACCGTTTTGCACCAGAAAGTCGCGCAATTCCAGCAGCGGCGGAAAGGTCGGTTCCTGCATGCCATGCAGATAGTTGTCCGAGCGCGCAAGATGAACACCATCCAGCGATAGGAAAAGGGTGACTTCGTGTCCTTCCGTCAGGGCGTTCTTGGCGAGTACCAAACCAACGGTGGCGCGGTCGAGGTCATTGCCGGCGTGGGTAATGTTGACAAAAAAATGTGCCATGGGTGTTTGCTCCGTCATCAGTGGGTCGGTTTCAGTTTAGTACAATTCCAGATTCTGATGAAGTAGAGACAGTCGCAGGCGTCTGGGCTATCCTTAGAACCTCAATCTCAACCGGATCAGGAGGTATGTCATGGCCGTGCTCGTTGGTAAGAAAGCCCCGGATTTTGTCGCTCCCGCGGTGATGCCGGACAACAGTATCAATGAAAAATTCCATTTTTCGCAGTATATCAAGGGCAAGTATGCGGTACTGTTTTTCTATCCGCTTGACTTCACCTTCGTCTGCCCCTCCGAGATCATCGCCTTCAACCATCGCCTGTCGGAGTTTCATGCGCGCAAGACCGAGGTCATCTCCTGCAGCATCGACTCCCATTTCACCCACCTGGCCTGGAAAAATACCCCCGAGAACAAGGGCGGTATCGGCAACATTCAGTTGCCCATGGTTGCTGACCTGACCAAGCAGATCGCCCGCGATTACGACGTGCTCTTTGACGAATCGGTTGCGCTGCGTGGGTCGTTTTTAATCGACCGGGATGGCGTGGTACGCCATCAGGTTGTCAATGACCTGCCATTGGGCCGCAATATCGACGAAATGATTCGTATGGTCGATGCGCTACAGTTCTTCGAAGAACACGGAGAGGTTTGCCCAGCGCAGTGGGAGAAAGGCAAATCCGGAATGAAGGCCGACCCTGCCGGGGTTGCCAGTTATCTGGCGGAACACGCCAAGGATCTCTGACCCTAACGGATGGAGAATACCGATCCCGGTATAGCGGGATCGGTGGGATTGCGCCATGCTGCTCCGGAAAAAGTTGCTTGCCGTTCGCGAGCCACGTCTCTATCTCAGTATGGAGCGCAGTTATCTGGCGCTGCTCAAATTTATTATCGTAGCCTTTGGTGCTGGACTCCTGGCACGCAAGGCAGCCATGGCCTTGGTGTTTTTTCATGACCAGCGCCTCCGGCCTTTTTTTCTCGATCTTTATCATTTGCTGACGATTCCATCCGTTGCCGCGATTTTTCTGATCATCCCTATGTTCTGGCGCGACCTACGTTCGTTATCGCTGGGGCCAAGCGTGAGTGCGCGAGAGATGCTTGATCCCCGGGTCCATTTTTCGGCCGAAAGGACATTCCTGTCGTGGACCCGCACTGCCCTGAGCAGTCTCGCGCTCGCCTTCGTTCTGGCAAAATTTGATTTCTTTTTACGTAAATTTTCTCTGCTCTTGCACCAACCGATTCCTTTGCTCCATCGCTTGACCGGGACCAACACCCTCTTTATCGGTTTTGCTGTAGTGTTATTGTCTCTGGGGTCTTGGGGGCTTTTTGCCACCTTGCACGACATTCGACAGGGTGAGTGCGCCACGCATGTTTGGCGTTATCGCGTGTTCCTATTGCTCCTGTTTCTGGTCGGTGTGGGTATGCTGCGCTTGCTCTGGCTTCTCAGTGGGGCGCGGCAATGACCGCCGTCTACCTTTCTTCTGGTACATTGTCCGTCGCCCCCATGATGGATTGGACAGACCGGCATTGTCGCTTTTTTCTGCGACAGGTCTGCCCCAGCTGCGTGCTCTACACCGAGATGGTTACTACCCCTGCCATCCTGCGCGGCAAGGATCCGGCCCGCTACCTGGATTTTGATCGGCAAGAATCTCCTTTGATCTTACAGTTGGGGGGCGATGACCCCGAGGCCATGGCACGTGCCGCCCGCATCGCGCGCGATGAGTATGCCTATGCCGGGCTCAATCTCAATGTCGGCTGTCCCTCACCACGTGTCCAGAAAGGACGTTTTGGCGCCTGCCTGATGCGCGATCCGCTCCTCGTTCGGGAGCTCCTCGATGCCATGGCGAGCAGTGGTCTGCCAGTGAGCGTCAAGCACCGCCTCGGCCTGGACCGAGAGGAGCAGTATGAGGGCCTCGCCGATTTCGTGCGCAGCATTGGTCAGGGGAGCTGCAAACATTTTATCGTCCATGCGCGTAATGCCTGGTTGAAGGGTCTCAATCCGGCGGAAAATCGCGAGATACCGCCCCTGCGCTGGAACTGGGTGCAACGACTGAAGCAGGACTTTCCGGACTTTCGCATCGAACTCAATGGTGGGTTGCGCGATGCAGAGCAGGTCCTCGCCCTCTGGCCCAGTGTCGATGGCGTCATGCTGGGGCGCGCGGCATATCACTCGCCGCTGCTGCTCGCCCAGATCGAACAGGCCCTGGGCCGTCGTCAGGATCTGCCGCAACCGCGAGCGATACTGAATGCGCTCTTACCTTATGTAGATGCTTGGGGCGAACGCCTGCCGGCACCACGTCTGCTGCGTCATTTACATGGTCTTTATGCTGGTCTTCCGGGGGCTAAGGCGTGGCGGCGCCTGCTCGGTTCGGCGCGGCCGGCTGAGTCCGCTGCCGTGGCGCTACGCCGAATGCTGCTTGTCTTGCAGAGCTGGCAGCAGGATGTGGTGCTGGAGCTCGGATGACGGACTGGGTCGCCTTTGATCTGGATGGCACGCTTACCCGCGGCGAGACCATCGTCTCCTTCTACCGCACGGTGTTGGGTGAGGGCCGCGCCTTTCGCCTCCTGCTGCGCTCGCTGCCGATGCTTGGCGCCTACGCGTTGGGCTGGCGCAGTAATGGTGAGACCAAGGAGTGGGTGCTGCAACGCAGCCTTGCGGGTCGGTATCCCCAAGAATTCGAGCAGGGAACGATGGAATTCATAGATCGCGTGCTGCCCCGGCTTCTGCGCGATTCCGTATGGGATCGTCTGGCCCAGCACCGCGATCTGGGGCAGCGTCTGGTGCTGGTGACGGCAACGTTGGAACTCTACGCCCGCCCTTGGGCAGAGCAGGTCGGATTTGATGCGGTCATCGCTACCCGTCTAGCCACGGACGAATCCGGGCGTTTTACCGGTCGTTTGCAGGGCGCCAACTGTTGGGGACCTGAAAAGGCCCGCCGCCTGCGGGAAGATTTGGGTGTCAACAAACTGGCGTACGCCTACGGCAACAGTCGCGGAGATCGCGAGATGCTGGCCATGGCAGAAAACCCCGTGTGTATCTGTCGGGCCAACCGCTGGGGTGGCGACCTTCTCGCCTTGTCGGCCGAATCAGTCGCTAGCACGGTCATTACGCCCACTGTGCAGCAAAAACTCGAGAAAACTCCGGGTAACGGCTGAGGGGCTCTTGCCTTTGCGCTGCACCGCGTGCCATTTGCGCAGGATGGGAAAGCCTTCTACGTCGAGAATGCACAGGGCTCCCGAGGCGAGTTCGGAGCTGATGGTGTGGCGTGCCAGGATGCCGAGGCCGAGGCCGCCAGCAACGAGTTGTTTGACTGCCTCGTTGCTGCTCAGGGTCATGCGGGGTTTGAGCTTGATGCCCTGCTCCGCAAGATAATTCTCCGCCGTGAGCCGTGTGCCCGACCCGGCTTCGCGCAGGATGAAGGGCTCCTTTCCCAGACGCGCCAGGGGAATGGATCTCTCTGCAGCCAGCGGATGCGAGGCCGCGGCGATGACGACGATAGGATTGTCCAGAAAGGGTTGCGCAATCCCGTCGATCTCTTCGGGCACCTGGCCCATGATATAGACGTCATCGAGGTTCTCGCGCAGGCGCTCCAGGATACTGTTGCGATTGACGATTTCCAGATGCGCCTCGATTCCTGGGTGCGCTGCACAGAACGCACCGAGCAGGCGAGGGGCAAAGTATTCTGCGGTGGAAGTGATACATAGCCGCAGTCTCCCGCGTTCGAGTTGCTGCTCCGCTGCCAGCTCATCGAGTAGGGATTCGAGATGCCGCTGCAACTCGCCGCCGGCTGCGGCGACAATCTCGCCGGCACTGGTCAGAAACAGTTTTTTTCCGACCTGTTCATAAAGGGAAACCCCGAGATTTTCTGATAACTGTTTGATCTGTAGTGATAAGGCCGAGGGCGTCTGGTGCAATTCCGCAGCTGCCTTGCTCATGCTAAGATGTCGCGCCAGTACCGTAAAAATACGTAATTGGTGTAGAGTGACCTGACGAACAGACAAGGTTTTACTTCTCCATATGGTAACGTTAATTATATTTTACTTTACCTTACGGTAAAGCTTCTGTAAATTCGCGGCTGGAAGGCTATCTGCAGGTCAAATTGGTTTGGAACATTCTTTAGGAGGGATCTATGGCTGGTAAATATGAAGCCGGCGTGAAGGAGTACCGCCAGACGTACTGGGCTCCTGACTACGTGCCGTTGGACTCGGATTTGTTGGCGTGCTTCAAGATCGTGCCGCAGCCGGGCGTGGATCGGGAAGAAGCGGCTGCGGCGGTTGCGGCAGAATCTTCTACCGGTACCTGGACCACGGTGTGGACCGACTTGCTCACCGATATGGACTACTACAAGGGCCGTGCCTATCGGATCGAAGACGTGCCTGGCGACGACACGGCATTCTACGCCTTCATTGCCTACCCCATCGATCTCTTCGAGGAAGGTTCGGTCGTCAATGTATTCACTTCCTTGGTAGGTAACGTGTTTGGCTTCAAGGCCGTGCGCTCTCTGCGTCTGGAAGATGTCCGTTTCCCTTTGGCTTACGTGATGACCTGTAACGGTCCCTCCCACGGCATTCAGGTAGAGCGCGACAAGCTCGACAAGTATGGGCGTCCGATGCTTGGCTGTACCATCAAGCCCAAGCTGGGTCTGTCGGCCAAGAACTATGGCCGTGCGGTGTACGAAGCCCTGCGTGGCGGCCTCGACTTCACCAAGGATGACGAGAACGTCAACTCTCAGCCCTTCATGCGCTGGCGTGACCGCTTCCTCTTCGTTGCCGACGCCATCCACAACGCCGAAGCGCAAACGGGTGAACGCAAGGGCCACTATCTGAACGTTACCGCCCCTTCACCGGAAGAGATGTATGAGCGTGCCGAGTTCGCCAAAGAGCTAGGCATGCCGATCATCATGCATGACTTCCTGACCGGCGGCTTCTGCGCCAACACGGGTCTGGCCCGTTGGTGCCGGAAGAATGGTGTGCTGCTGCACATCCATCGCGCCATGCACGCCGTGATCGACCGTAACCCGCATCATGGTATCCATTTCCGGGTCTTGACCAAGGCCCTGCGTCTGTCGGGTGGTGATCACCTGCACACCGGTACCGTGGTCGGTAAATTGGAAGGCGACCGTGCCTCTACCCTTGGCTGGATCGACCTCTTGCGCGAATCCTATGTCCCCGAAGACCGCAGCCGCGGTATCTTCTTCGACCAGGATTGGGGCGCGATGCCCGGCGCTTTTGCAGTGGCCTCTGGCGGTATTCACGTTTGGCATATGCCTGCCTTGGTCAACATCTTCGGTGATGACTCGGTGTTGCAGTTCGGTGGTGGTACCTTGGGGCACCCCTGGGGTAACGCCGCCGGCGCAGCCGCCAACCGGGTAGCGTTGGAAGCCTGTGTCGAGGCGCGCAATCGCGGTGTCGAGCTGGAGCGCGAAGGTAAGGAAATCCTGACCAACGCCGCCCGCCACTCACCGGAGCTGAAAATCGCTCTGGAGACCTGGAAGGAAATCAAATTCGAGTTCGATACCGTCGACAAGCTCGACGTACAGAACCGTTGATTTTCTGGCTAATGCATTTGCTTCAGGAAGGAGTCCATCATGGCTGAAGTTCAAGATTACAAGCAGGTACGGCGTTACGAGACCTTCTCGTATCTCCCGCCAATGTCGGCGGAACAGATCCGCGCGCAGGTGCAGTACATCATCGCCCAGGGCTGGAACCCGGCGGTGGAACACGTGGAGCCGGAACGTTCCTTCAACCACTATTGGTACATGTGGAAGCTGCCCATGTTTGGTGAGCGGAACGTTGATACCGTTCTTGCCGAGCTCGAGGCTTGCCGCCGCGAGTACCCCAAGCATCTCGTTCGTTTGATCGGCTACGACAACTATACCCAGAGTCAGGGTCTGGCCTTCGTAGTGTATCGCGGCTAGTAAGCCGAACAGATCGATCATTGGCACCTGGCAAGCATGCCGGGTGCCAAGTTAAGGGGGACGTATGTCGGATTCATCAGCATCCGGTCCAATGCGGGGCCGGGCTTTGGCGCAGGAGAAGCGGCGCCAGCAGGCAATGCGTAGGCAGGGTGGCGGCGCGGCCAAGCCGGTCGTTGCGCCTTCCGCGCCAAAGTCTGGGAACAATCAGGAAACGCGGGTCGCTCCCGCTCTTGAGGTCCATTCCGAGAAGATGGCGATTCGTGGCAGCGGGCGTGAGGCAGCCTTGGCCCATCGCGCCATGCGCTGCGCTGGGGCTCAATGCTGGGCCGATCCGCAGCAGCGCCAAGTGCGTCATCGCGGTCAAAGACCCGCAGCAGTAACTCCGACGGTAACGCCAGCAGTCAGCGAAGAGGCAGCACCCGCTTTGATTCCCGGAGTAGAGGAGGAATTCCTGGATTCCGTCTGTGAACTCGTCGAGCAAAGCCCCGAAAGCTTTGGTTGGCGTGAACGCCCGGTGCGGCAACTCTGTCGCGCACGGCGGCAGACCCTGGCGCAGCGGGGCAAGGCCGCACTCACCGTTGTACGCGGTCTGAGTTCCGCGGCCGCTCGTTTGCGTTACCTGGAAAATGGCAGTGCGCGGGAGTTCGCTAAATTGCGGCGCGAGGAACAGGCGCAGCGGGGACGCGGGTTTGCCAAGGGTGGCGCTGATGCCGCCGGTAAACGACGTGCAAAGAAGTTTCGCAAGGTCGAGGAAGGCACGACCTTGGCTGGCTCTATGGTTACCGGTACGCAAGTGGAGCGCAGCGACGCGGTTACCGGCAATGAGATGGGCACTTGTCGGCCCATCACGGGAACCGAATATATTGGTGCTGAGCAATTTGATCAGTTCTGTGGCGAGCGTCCTGCGGCCAGTCCAGCCAAGGTAACGGTGACCAGTACCTCCGGTCGGCAACAGGTCTCTGGTACCCAGGTCGGACGCTCCGCATCGGTCACCGGTGACGAGTCCGGCGCATGTCGCAATGTGACTGGCTCGGAATACCTCAGCAGTGAAAGCTTCCAGAGCTTCTGCAATGCCAAGCTCCCAGAGCGTCCAGCAAAGGTGATCACGGGCAGCACGCAAAAGAATGCGCTCCCTGTAACGGGCAGTGATGAATCGCGTGCCAATCGTGTGACTGGCTTTGAGGCCGGGGCGCAGCGGAGCATTACGGGTTCCCAATACTGGGATGCGGGCGTCGCCAAGATGACCATCAATGGTGCTCCGCGTAAGGTGGCGGAAACGCATACCTTTGCCGGTCGCACGGTGTCTGGAACAGCGGTAGATGGCAGTCAGCGCATTACCGGTCTGGAGCCGGGTGCGTGTCGGCAGCTGACGGGTACCGAGTACTTGAGTCTGGAAAACTACCAGACCCTGTGTAACACCAAGCCGTCGCCGTCGCCGGCCAAAGTTGGGACGGTTGCGACGGACAAGGGGCAGCGGGTCACTGGTAATCTCGTGGATCGCTCCGAGAAGGTTACAGGCAACGAGCCGGGCTCTTGTCAGCGGGTCACGGGTACCGGTTACAACAGCCCTATTCTGTGCGGGGGTGGTGTTGATAAAGTCCAGAGCATGACCAGTCTCGCTGGATCGACCATTACCGGGACGGGGATGGATCATCGCCCAAAAATGACAGGTGACGAGCAGGGAGGGTGCTGGCCCGTCACCGGAACCGAATATCATGGGCAAGAGCAATTTGCCCACTGCGCGAGCACCCCGCAGGCGGAAGCAGCAAAGGTTGCCGTCAGTCGTACGGCAAAAGGTCAGTGGGTTAGCGGACCCGCTATGGAGCCGGCAGAGAATGTCACCGGCAACGAAGCGGGTGAGGATCTGGCGGTTTCCGGCACGCCCTACCAAGGTGAGGAAATGGGTACCGTGGCCACGGCACCGGCTGGCACTTGTGCTTGTGATGGCTGTTCCTACAAGCAGAAGGCTATGGCGTGGGATGCCATGCAAGGCGGCACGGCCGGCAGTCAACGCTTTGTGCCCGCACCAGCCGCATCGGCGCCGGTCGCTAGCACGCCTGTACCCGCTCAGGACTTCAGTATTGTCCCTCCTGCCCGGCAGGGGCGCAGCCGAATCACTGGTAACGCGTTTGAGCAGAGCGGTCGCATCACGGGACCGGTCAATCTGGCGCGCGGCCTGATTACCGGTACTCCAGAGTTTCGCAGTCGTGAGCCGCAATCGGACAGCGCCCTGCCGCCGGCAGCGGAGATGCTAGCAGCGCCTGAGGCCGCCGCACCAGAACGGGGTGCGTGGCAGATCACCGGCGATGACTGGAGCCGTAACGCTCGGGTTACCGGTACTGAAGGAGCCTGGGCGCAGGGACGCAATCCTACCCAGCGCGGCGCGGTTCGCAGCTGCGTGATGAGTGCCGGGGTCAACCGCAATCAGGCTCTGGCTGCACCGCTGAGCGATTCCAAGGTTACTGGCAGTAGTGGCAGCGCCCGCAAAGGCGCGGCAGTCACCTACTCTGGTGGCGCAAGGGGATAAGGCGCAGGTATGGATACGCGAAGAAAAATGCGGCACCTACGCCAGAGTGCTTCGTCTTCGGCGCCAGCGATGTCGATGGCACAACGCTACTCTTCGCAGGGGCAAGCGCCTCTTGCCGCAAATGGTATAGCAGCTGAGCATCCCGCCTGCACCGCACTGCCTCACCGCTCCTGTCGTCATCCGTTGACGAATGTGGTGGAGAATGTTCGGCTCGGTCACTGTGAGGACGGCGTCAAAGGTCGCTTTGATGCGATCCTGCCCGTATTGCAGGAAGTGGCCGCCCGCGGGCTGGGTAGTGGGTACGCGGAAAATGCACAACGCTTGGCTCAGGAGCGTCTGGGCTTTTCCTTCCCGGAAAATCTGCTCGAAAACGCCTGGGTCCGGGGTTTTGATATGCGTTCCCTCTTTGCCAGCGCCACGTTTGCTGCACTGGAACTGGGTGTGGCGCGTTTTTCTCAGCGTCTGCGCGAGGAATTGCAGGCCGGTGAGAATGTCGATGCGATGTTGGTGGACTGTGGTTTTCACGCCATGAACCTTTCGCTCTGCGCCGACGGTCGTCTGAAGGGTTTTTTGCCCTATGTGCTGCGTATGCCAGCGGGACACCTGCTGCGTCGCAGTGCTTTCGCGGGCACGCTTTTCGATGTGGAAAGGGATGTCGAGGACTGGCAGGCGACCGAATTGCGCCGGTATCGCGAAGGGTTCCCGACTACGGCAGATGTGCCGACCCGCTACCTGAAGGTTGCGGTGTATCATGGTAGCTCCCTCGATCCGACGCACGAGGGGTGTGCAGCGCATGGCAGCAATGAGAGCTTGGCGCTGGAAATGGCGATGCAGCGGCTGCAGGCGTTCCGTGAAGCCATCGAAAACGAGTTCTGTTGCGGTGCCAGCACCGACATTTTACTGATTGGGTTGGATACGGATACCGATGCCATTCGTATCCATGTGCCGGATGCCAAGGGCAACCTGAGCGCCTATCGCTACGTCGATAACGCACAAGTGTATCGGCAAACGCTGGAGATGGATGCCGACCGCGCCCGTCTCGCCGTCTACGAGGCGATTCGTGTCGCGGCTGAGTCATCAGGCTGGGGACAGGGGGAAGGCATGCCCCATGACGGTATGCGTCGCCTCATTGCCACTTTGTTGATCAATAATCTGAGCCAGATCGAATACGTGGCGGATCGGGTGGGTGGGTGGTACCCAGATGCTGGGCATGACGAGCGTTTTATTAGTGTGGGTGATGGTTTTCAGGAATTGCAGATGCGCAATGTCGCCTATTACGCCCGTCTCGATACAGTAGAAGAGGGCGCTGCGGATCTTGATGTAGGCATCAAGATCTTCAAGCATCTCAATGTCGAACGGCAGTTGCCGATTCCCATGGCGCTGCACTATCGCTATGACTCGCGCGTTCCCGGGAATCGTGAACGAGTAGTGAGCAAGTTGCAGCGGGTGGCAGATGCAATCCGTCAGCGCTACGCGCAGCTCGATCGTGATGGCTGGCTGTATCTGCATGGCAGCGTTCAGGATCTGCCTTTGGGAAGCGCGTTGGAGGAGGTGGATTTGGCATGAGAATCATGCGGGTGGAAAAGACACTGGTCTCTACCAATCGCATCGCCGAGATGGGGCATCGTCCTTTGCTCGTGGTGCAGGAAAAGGAAGGTGGTACGCGTTCGGTCGCGGTCGACGCGGTCGGCTGTATCCCTGGTGACTGGGTCATCTGCGTCGGTTCCTCGGCAGCACGGGAGGCCGCTGGATCCAAGGATTACCCATCGGACCTCACAATTATCGGTATCATCGACAACTGGACGCCGGCCTGAGATGGAAATCATGTGCGTTCAGTCCGATCTGGTTACGACACGCCGAATTCCCGGCTTGAAGCAGGCATCGTTACGGATATTGCGTGATAGTAACGGGAAGATGGTGGTGGCAACGGATCCGGTCGGTGTCCCCAAGGGCAAGTGGGTGTTTACCGTGTCCGGTTCGGCAGCGCGCTATGCGCAGGGTGATTTCGAGGTCCTCACTGACCTTACCATTGGTGGCATCATCGATTTTTGGGAACCCTGACGGGTTCGGGTTTTTCTCTGTAAGGAGGGGTGAATAATGGCAGATGTAACAGGTATTGCTCTCGGAATGATCGAAACTCGTGGCTTGGTGCCGGCAATTGAAGCGGCCGATGCCATGACCAAGGCAGCAGAAGTGCGCTTGATCGGACGTCAGTTCGTTGGTGGCGGCTATGTGACGGTCCTGGTGCGTGGCGAGACCGGTGCCGTGAACGCTGCGGTTCGCGCTGGCGCCGATGCCTGCGAGCGCGTCGGCGACGGTCTGGTGGCCGCACACATCATCGCGCGCGTGCATTCGGAAGTGGAAAACATCCTGCCCAAGGCTCCAACCGCGTAAAGCGGCTAGGTCGGTCAGGTTCCCAAAGATTTTTTGATTTTTGTTAGGAGATTACAATGGCAGATGTAACAGGTATTGCTCTCGGAATGATCGAAACGCGTGGTTTGGTGCCGGCTATCGAGGCGGCTGATGCCATGACTAAAGCCGCTGAGGTGCGCCTGATCGGTCGTCAGTTTGTTGGCGGTGGCTATGTGACGGTGCTGGTGCGTGGTGAAACTGGTGCGGTCAATGCGGCTGTGCGTGCCGGCGCCGACGCTTGCGAGCGGGTGGGCGATGGCTTGGTGGCTGCCCACATCATTGCCCGTGTGCACTCTGAGGTGGAAAACATCCTACCCAAGGTGCCGACCGTCTAATCTAGTTCGTGGATGTGACACGGCGGGCTGTCGCTCGTCGTGTCCCTCCTCCTAAACCCTAGAGGGAGATAGAGCATGGCAACAGTAACAGGCATTGCCTTGGGGATGATCGAGACGCGTGGTCTGGTGCCGGCTATCGAAGCGGCCGATGCCATGACCAAGGCCGCAGAGGTTCGTCTGGTCGGTCGTCAATTCGTTGGTGGTGGTTATGTCACGGTCTTGGTACGTGGCGAGACCGGTGCGGTGAACGCTGCGGTTCGGGCTGGCGCCGATGCCTGCGAACGGGTTGGCGATGGCTTGGTCGCAGCGCACATCATCGCGCGTGTCCACTCGGAAGTGGAGAACATTCTACCGACGACGCCTACTGCAGACGGTAGTGGCCGCGATGGCGACGTCAGTGCGGTGCAAAGCTAAGTAGAGGCGTTCGTGTTGCGACCGCATCCCCGTATCGCCGGTTTTCTCGGGCGAGCGCTCAGTCATGAGTTTCTGGCAGTGCAGCAGTACCTCGTGCAGTCCCGTCTGTGTCGACTCTGGGGCTGGCAGGACTGGGCCGAGAGCTTCGCCCGGGAATCTCGGGAGGAGTTGGAGCACGCGGGCCTGCTTAGCGATCAGCTGTTGCGCATGGGCATTGCGCCCAGTGCCGGCACCTTGCGGCCGTCGCGGCCGGGCAGGGATCTGCGGGAGATGCTCGAACAGGACGTGGCGATCGAGTGGTCGGCAGTAGAGCTTTACGCCGAGGCCCTCGATTTCAGTCAGCGAATGCGCGATGCACCCACTGCTTCGCTGTTCGCGCAGCTGCTGGAAGACGAAAAGGGGCATCTAATGCATCTGCAGGAAACCATCAGCTCTCTCGGGACCCATCATGGGCACTGAGACCTCCGCCGGTTGTCCCGATGGCTGGGAGGAGCGCGGCAAGCCGCTGTCCTGGACTCGACGTTTCAGTTTCCCGGATTATGCGGCTACCCGCAGCTTTCTGGATCGGCTAACGGAACTGTCCGAAGAGTTCGACTACTATCCAAACCTGAATTTTGCGCGCGATTATGTCGTGGTTGCCGTGCAATTTGATGGTGATCAGATTGACGCCCGGCTCGCGGGATATGCGCATGCCGCACAAGCGGCATACGCTGCGGCGGAATAGGGTATGGCGACGTTGCGTATCGCTCTGTTCAACGCCAAGGGCGGTTGCGGTAAGACGACCCTGGCGTGGAACCTGGCATCCGGGCTTGCGCAGCGCGCTAGTACCTTGCTGTTGGACGCAGACCCCCAAGGGAGTCTCCAACGTTGGGCAGATTGGAGCGAAGAAGATGGCAATGGTATGACGGTTGCCGGTCGGGAGGCGCTGAAAAGCTCGGGAATCGGTTCAGCACAGTACTGTGTCATCGATTGTCCTCCTGCCTTGGAGGCAGTGGAAACGCGAAAGGCTCTGGATCTTGCTGACGTCGTGCTGCTACCGGTCCTCCCTTCGCCTCTCGACCTTTGGGCGAGTCAGCGCAGTGTCGAAGCCATTGAAGAAATTCGAAAGAAGAATCCGAAGCTGCGCGCGGCACTTGTGCTGAATCAGGTCGAGGGGCGGAGCGCGCTGTCGCGGGCGGCCGAACATGCCATAGTAACTTTGGGATTGCCGGTTTTTCGCGGGCAGATCGCGAGAAGAGCGATCTATCGCAACGCTGCAGTCGAGGGCAAAAGCGTTTACCAGATGGGGAAACGAGCTGATGCTGCGGTTGCGGAAATTGAGGTACTGATCGAGGAGGTTCTCAAATGACTAGCCAGTTGGAAAACAAGCTCAATGCGAGCATGCAGAGTCCACGTCGGCGCAGTACCAGCAAGGCTGATACTCTGGTGCAAAGCAAGGCGCCAGAGTCTTCAAGCGGTAGCGTGAAGAAGGCTCCTCCGAGCAGTGAATCCAAAGCAGAATCTGTTGCGGATCTCAATGCTGGCGGCGGACGCGAGTTGAATCCACAGCGTATCTGGCCGGACTGAATCCGCCAGGCAACAGCGCGCTATAAACCAGCGACGACGACCGGGGGCCGAGGCCCCCCTTTACCGGAGGGCGAGCTGAGCAGCTTCTTATGGCAATCCTGCTGACCGACTATCCCGATATCCTCGAAGAACTGGGTCCCGACGCATCGGCAGTTCTCGAAGCGAACTGGCACGAGGCCGCGCGGATCTTTACCCAGCGCGGTCTGGAAGCCTATCTGGAGGGTGCGCGCAGCCTCAAATCCTTGGGGCGCGGGACGGAGCTCGTGCTCAGTTTCATTGAGGCCGGTCCGCATGTGGCACGGGAAATTGGCGAGCAGGCGGTTTTCGAAATGCTGTCCACCGCCATCCGCATGTTCTCCAAGACCAGCTCCGAGGTCTTGGTCCTGTTTTTTTCGACTGCCCCCATTGTCGCCCAGCGTCTGGGAGAGATCGACCTTTTCCGCGGCTATCTCCTGCTTCTCGATCAATTGCTGGCGCAGGCCCCGCGAGGCGTGCGCCCTATGTTGGGTAAAATCGAGGTGCTCCTCGAACAGATGACCCTGGGTGGGCTGCGGCGCTGGGCCAACTGGGGCATTTCCGCCTACCGCAACGATTTTTCGGCGCAGGCGGAGTTTTTTGGCCTGGAAACCCCACAGGCCCTTGCCGTGTTGCAGCAGGAGCACCGTGGCATCCTTTTTGTGGACGTGCAGCGACGCCTGAATATGTACCTACGCGCTTTGTGGGGAAGGGATTTCTTTCTGCGTCCGACCTCCGGCGATTACGAAAGCCGCACGGGTTATCAGCCTTACATCGAGGACTATTTCATTTTTGTTCCCGATGCGTACGACGATGCGGTAATCGCGGACGACGACAAGGTGCCTGCTCTGGAGGTCTATCGGGCAGCGGTCGCCCATGCCGCGGCGCATGTCGTTGAGTCGCAGTTCGATACCCGTCTGGAACTCGCTACCCCGCTGAAAAAGCTCTGGATTGGAGTTTTGGAAGACGCTCGGGTGGAGACCCTGGAGGGCCGGCGCTTCCCGGGACTTCTGCCCCTCTGGCGGCGCCTCGGGCAAACCGAGGCGGTGCGGCAAAAAAAGGCCGACGCGCGGCTTGGCGAACTTGCCGAACGGGCTGCCTATGCACTCATCGAGCCCGATTATCAGGACGAGCATCCGTTGGTGGCGCGTGTCCGGAGTCTGTTTCCGCGGCTCCTGGACGAGCAGGAAGATCGGTATGGCGTTCTTCTCTCTGCCGCCGAGGAGCTTGCCGAACTCAGCAAGGAGCTGGGCCTGGAGTTTTCCGCGCAAAAGGATCAGCCGTCCAGCCCCTACCGTGACGACAACCGCTATCTGTGGACCCCGCCCGCGAGCGCAGTCGATATCCTTAACGGTAGCCAGCCCCAGGTACGCAAGTATGTAAATCTGATGGAGATGATCAACACTCTCGATGTGGAGTATGCTGGTGATGACGCCCAGGAGATCTGGATTCTCGCCACCGAGCTCTATGACGACGACGGCAAGACCTTCAACGAGAAGGAGGGGAAGGAGCCGGTCGCGCAGCCGGTGAGCTATTCCGAGTGGGATTACCAGACACAGCTGGAACGCCCGATGTGGACTACGGTCTACGAGAAGCGCCCGAAAATGGGAGACCCAGCGGAAATCGAGGCTCTGTTGGAGCAGCACAAGCCTTTGGTGCAGAAGATCGGCAAGATGATCGAGGCCATCCAGCCGCAAGGTGTGGTGCGTACGCGCAAGGTGGAAGATGGCGATGACATCGACATCAATGCGGCGATTCTGGCGATGACCGATATCCGCATGGGACAGCAGCCCGATCCGCGCATCGGCATTCGTACCCGGCTGCACATTCGTGACCTATCGGTGACCCTGCTCATCGACCTTTCGGAATCGACCAACGACAAGCTGCGCTCGCGCAGCGAGGGAGATGTCACGGTGTTGCAGCTGGCGCGCGAGGCTGCCGTATTGCTCGCCGGCGCTCTCGACCGGATTGGCGATCCCTTTATGCTGTGCGGCTTTGACTCCAACGGTCGCCACGACGTCGAATTTTACACCTTCAAATCCTTCGCTGCGCCTTATGACGAGAAGGTGAAAGGACGCCTGGCCGGCATGACCGGCAAACTCTCCACGCGCATGGGTGCGGCATTGCGCCACACCGGGCATCTGATGGAGCAGTATCCGAGCCAGAAAAAGTTGCTGATCCTGCTCACCGACGGCGAGCCGGCAGACAATGACGTGCGTGATCCGCAGTATCTGCGTTTCGATAGCAAACGGGCGGTGGAGGAACTGGCGCGCAAGGGAATCCGCACATTCTGCCTGTCTCTCGATCCCTACGCCGACGAGTATGTCAGCCGTATCTTTGGCCAGCGCAACTACTTGGTGCTGGATCATGTCGATAGTCTTCCGCTGAAATTGCCGCAGCTCTATGTATCGATGACCAAGTCCTAACGGGAAATCTTTTGGTAACACTGGCAGGGAATCCTACCTCGCGGGATCTGGTGGATTCCCCTGTGCCTCGGCAACAAGGAGTTTTTGATGGACACCCTAGCGATTGTGATTCCTTTCGTGCCCGTCCTGTCGGCAGCGATCATTTTTCTGTTCTTGCGTAACCGCAAGGGAACAGCTGCGCGCCTCAGCGTGCTGGCCACTTTGCTGACCTTCCTGCTGTCGCTGTCTTTATTGGGTGACTACATCACCTCGCAGGTGGCGAGGGTGGAATGGATCGGACAGATCTGGGGGAGCATCTGGCTGGATCCCCTGGCCTTGATCATGTGGACCTTCGTATCGGGAATCAGTCTCCTAGTACATATGTATTCGGTCCGCTATATGGTCGAGGAGCCGAATTATCCGCGCTTCTTTGCCCTGCTCGATCTGATGACGGCAACCATCTTTTTCATGGTCTCCGCAGCGGATTTGATTACCCTGTTGGTGGCCTGGTTTTTGGTGGGGGTGTTTCTCTATTTTCTGCTCGGACACGACACCGATCGTTCGGCATCCGGGCGCTATGCCTTCTGGACGCAGATTACCTATCGCTTTGGTGATCTACCTCTCTGGCTGGCGGCGTTCATTCTGTTCAAGGCCTATCATAGCCTGTCCTTGCCGGTCATCTTCGCGCAGGTGGCGGCCGCGCCGAATGCCGTGCAGCTCTGGGGCATGCCTGTCCCGGCCTGGGTCGGCATCCTTATCGCCATCTCCGCCTTTGCCCGCTCGGCGCAGTTCCTGCTGCATGGCTGGCTACCCTACACCATGGACGGCCCGACACCCGTCTCGGCGCTGATGCACGCCGGCATCGTCAATGCCGGCGGTTTCCTCTTCAACCGCTTTGCGCCGATCTTTGAGTATACCAGTCTGGCCCTGCACATCGCCTTTGTGGTGGGACTGATCACCGCGGTCTTGGGATCGGCGTTGATGCTGATTCAAAACGATATCAAGCGCTCCCTAGGTTATTCGACCATGGGCCAGATGGGTTTCATGGTGATGGAGTGTGGTCTGGGTGCATTCCCGCTGGCAGTATTCCACCTCATCGCCCACGGTTTTTTCAAGGCGTCGCTCTTTCTGGGAGCGGGCAACGCCATTGGTGAGGCCCGCGCCGCGGACGGCGTACCCCCAGACCCCGTCTATGTCTCGGTGGTGGAGCGTCGGCCCAATAAACCCTCCCGTCTACCATTGATTACCGCCGCGGCACTCACCATTCTCGTACCAGTGCTGGTGCTGAGTCTGTCGCACTTCTTTGTGGCCTCGCACCTGTTCTTCGAGCAGGGGGTCATCATTCTGCTGTTCTTCGCTTGGGTTACTGGCGCGCAGGCGCTATTTGCCACGCACAAGATGACCCACAGCAATCCCTGGCAGGTCATGGGTGGGATACTGGGCTCTTTCGTGCTCGTGGTGATTGGCTATACCTTGATCAGTCACTACTTTGGGAACTTCCTCTATCCGGAGCACGGGGCCAGTAAGCGGCTCTTTGCCTCGGCAAGTATCGGAGTGCTTTCGTATGATGTCTTGGTCATCATCTTGGCCCTGCTCTTTGTTGGCGGCTGGGCGCTGACTTTCTTTGCCGACGCCCGCGATTGGGGACAACATCTCAGCGAAAAATGGCATGGTACCTATGTGGCACTGTATGCGCTCCTGACCCGCGAACTCTATCTGAATGACTTTTTTGTGCGCATGACACAGGTGCTGTTTGCTGCATCCCGTCGTCTCAACGTCTGGTTCCGCTGGAGTTAAGCCCATGGAATGGATCGTTCTTCTGATTAGCGCAGTTCTGCTCCCCATTTTTCCGCTGAGTTTGATTTTCAATCGCTTGGTGGCGACGGCACCGGGACCCTGGGGTAGGGCATTGGCGCTTCTGGTCTTGCCACAATTGGGGATTCTGTTGCTGTACCACACCGGGCCCTTCTTGCCCTTGCCCGTACTCGGGCAACGGATCTGGTTGATGATGGTACTCTTCACCGCGGTTTTTTATGCCTTTCGCGCCGTGAGTGCACGGGAAATCAGCGTCTGGTCGCGTCTTAGTGCGAGTTCCGGATTGACGCTGACTTGGTTGCTGGTGGCCAGTGGTAGCCCGGTGCATCTGACGCAACTGTTCGTCCTGGCTTGGTCCGTGCCGGCGGCCTTGCTCATGATCTGGGCGGGTCTGCTGAGTCAGCGGATGGGCGGTGCCTATCTGGGGTTGCGTGGCGGACTCGCCACGGAACTGCCGCGTCTTAGTGGACTGATCACCGTTACTGCGTTGGCTCTGGTGGCGACGCCGGTATTCCCCGGGTTTTTTGCAATGTTGCAGGTATTTCACTTGCTCAGTTTGTCTTGGTTGTGGCCTTTGTTGCTGCTCTTGATGATCTGGGGATGGTCGATCGGTAAATTCCTGCAGGATCTGCTCTTTGGTATTTACCAGGGGGAGCCGCTGACGGATATCGGGGGCACGGTGACCAGTGTGGGTGCCGGAGTGCTGTTCCTTTTCGCATTGTTTGGACTCGTCTGGAGTGGCCTATGGATAGGAAACTGACCCTGGGCGATCGCCTCAAGGTGCGCTCAATGATCTACGTTGCGGGCGAGCCGATCCCGCGTTTCTGGCCCATGCGTACCTTCATCCATCACAATCCGCTCTTTGGTCTGGAGCATCTGCCTTTTCCGGATGCGGTGGAGGAGGGTAGCCGCCTGTTCCACGGTCGCGGATACCTACCCCGCTCGCATTATCAGGGATATCGAGCCGAAGGCAAGGTGGATGACGCCGCCTTGCGGCGCTATCTGCAGGGTTTTCTGCGCGAGCAATCTGTCGATCTTCCTGGCATCGATTTCGAGGCCTGGTTGTGGACGATCATGACGGAATGCCGCTCCGAACGTCTGGTCCAGGCCAGTGACTGGTTGGATGGGGAGGTCTTGGCCGCTGCCTTGCAGGGACGGCCGGCCCCCGAGCTCGACGAAACGGTGCTTCTGGAGCGTTTGCGGACCGTGTTAGGACGCAAGATTGCCAGTGATGGCCCCCTGTATGACAACATCGACCGCCTTTTCGGAACGAAAATTGGCGATACCCTGGATGAGTTGCTGGTAAAAAGCTGCCTGGATTTTTTTGACGAAGGACAGTCTGCATGGCAGGCCCCGAGTCGGGAGAAAGGCTTTTTTGCCTCCTGGAAGGATGTTGCCCAGCACAATCTGCGCTTCACCCTGCTTGGGTTGCACCTGCGTGAGCTGTTGGCATCCAGTGAGAGTCCCGAGAGTACCATTGCGCACATTTTGCATTTATTGAAGATACCGGAAGACCATTGGCAAAAATACATTACCCGCCAACTCACTCGCTTGCATGGCTGGGCGGGTTTCATTCGCTTTCGCAGCACGGCGAAGCATTATTACTGGGCCCAGCAATATCCCGCAGATCTGACGGATTACCTTGCGGTACGCATGGTGCTGGGTCTGTCTTTGGTGCAAGAGGCTGTCCGTCATTACGGTTGTCCGGGAGATGCAGAAGCTCTGCAGCAATTTGTGCACGACGATCCGCATGGCGCGTATCTGCGCAGTGAGCTCCATGTCGGGACGATCTTGCCGGCCTGGGCGCAGCGCGTGGATGATGCGCTCGCGCGTCGTTCTCGGAGCGGCTATGCGACTCTGGCCAAAGAATACATTCAGGCCAAACGGACGCACGAGGCAGAGCGCAAAACTCGCGTCTTACGCGCTTTGGCGGGGCGGGTGGGAAGCGGTGCCCTATCCGCATTGCAGTCCCTGGCCCCGGAACAGGTAGCTGAATTCGTGAATGTGCTGCGCCGTTGGGAGCGAGCGGAAGGGTTTGCCTGGCTGCGCGCCATGGAGTCGCATTACATCACGGATTTGGTGCGGAAGGTGCGCCTGCCGGAAGACCATCCGAAAAAACGTCCCTTTGCCCAGGCGTTTTTCTGTATCGACGTGCGCTCGGAGCCGATCCGCCGCCATCTGGAGGCGCTGGGTGATTATCAAACCTTTGGTATTGCCGGCTTCTTTGGTGTGCCCATTGGCTTCCTGGAATATGGCAAGGGCAGCGAGGTGCATCTGTGCCCAGCGGTACAGACCCCCAAAAACCTCATCGTCGAAATCCCGGCGGAACTGGAGCTGGAAGAGGAGCCACTCTATGGAGCGCTTGAACACGTGCTGCACGATATCAAATCCTCGGTTTTATCGCCTTTTGTGGCCGTGGAGGCCGTCGGCCTGATCTTCAGTCTGGGCTTGATCGGCAAAACCGTGGCCCCGGTGTTCTATCACGAAACGCACGGGCATCTACATGCCGCTAAACCCGTCACACGTCTGCTGGTCGACAAGCTTAATGCTGAGCAGGCTGGTTCCATCATCCGTGCGGTGCAACGGGCCATGATCGTGCGCGCCCTGCAGCGGGAGCTGGGGATGCACCGCGAACACGTAACCGACGATGAAATCCGTGAACTCCGGGAAATTGCCCTGGGCAATCTGAGTGGGAAAAGTGCGTTGGCGAATCGCCTCGCTTTGACTCCGGAGGCAGAAGCCGAGTTTATCGACAAACTCCGCAGCGTGTACCGCGTAGATCGATATGAGACAAGCCTGCAGATGGAACGGATCGCTCGCCTCGGATTCAGTCTGGACGAGCAGGTGCATTACGTGTCGAACGCCTTGTTGTCCACCGGATTGAGCCAAAATTTTTCCCGCTTTGTGCTGATGGTGGGGCATGAAAGCCAGACGCAGAACAATCCCTACGAGTCAGCGCTGGACTGTGGTGCCTGTGGTGGTGGCCGGGGACTACCCAATGCTCGGGTTATATGTACCATGGCCAACAAGCCCGAAGTGCGTCGACGCCTCTTAGAGAAAGGCATTGCCATACCGGAAGATACTTGGTTTCTACCCGCCGTTCATAACACGACTACGGATGAAATCACCTTGCATGATCTCGACCTCCTCCCGGCGCGCCACCTACTCTATCTCGAGCGCTTGCAAAATGGCCTGACTGCGGCAACCCGGCGCACGGCTGCGGAGCGTATGCCCACCTTGGGTGCTAGTCAGGCTCTGGCTGCTGAGCCCATCGCGGCAGCGGCCCTGGCGCGCCGCCATGCCCATGATTGGTCGCAGGTGCGCCCCGAGTGGGGCCTTTCCCGCAACCTCTATGGCATCATTGGTGCTCGTCACCTGACCGAAGGGGTGGACCTGCAGGGGCGATCCTTCCTGCAATCCTATGACTATCGCTTGGACCCGAAAGGCCGCTTCCTGGAAAACATCCTCTCGGCGCCAGTGGTGGTGGGCGAGTGGATCAATCTGGAGCATTACTTTTCGACGACGGACGTGCATCACTACGGCAGCGGCAGCAAGGCGTATCACAACGTTGCCGGTCGTTTCGGGGTAATGACCGGAAATCAGAGCGATCTGCGCACCGGCTTGCCCATTCAGTCGATGTATCGGGAGGGTAAACCCTACCACGAGCCGGTTCGCCTCATTGCTTTGGTCGAGGCGCCCGCGGGCTTCGTCCTCGCTGCCGTGGGCCGTCTGCCCAAGGTGAAGGCGCTGATCATGGGCGGCTGGCTGCGGGTCATCGTCATCGATCCCGAGGACGATTACCGTTGTCTGGTGCTGGAAGAAGGCGAATTTCAGGTGCACCCGGAATCGGGTAGACAATATCGGCAGAGCTTATTGGAGGCTAGTGCATGAACACCCTCAATCTTCATCCATTGAAAAAGATCGAGATCATTCTCGAAGGCGCACACCGCGATTTTGCCACCGATCTCCTCGACCGCGCGGGGGTCAAGGGCTATAGCATCGTCGGTAATCTTTCGGGCAAAGGCAGCCATGGCATCTACGAGGGCCATTTGATGTTCAACGAAGATGATGTTTTGATCATGATCATCGTTGCCGTGCCTGAAGACTTGCTCGCGCCGATTCTGGAGGGCTTTACGCCCTTCTTTGAAAGACATCAGGGGGTGATGTTCGTATCCGACATTCAGGTGAGCCGCTTGGTGAAGTTCAAGAATTGAGAAGGAGATGTTCGTGAGTATGGATCAAGAGCAGTATCAAATTACCGAAGAGCCTTACTACAAGGAGGTCCATGACGAGATCTCCCTCTTCGAGGCGGCTTACGCAGCGCGTTTGCCGATGATGGTAAAAGGGCCGACGGGGTGCGGCAAATCGCGATTTATCGAGTATATGGCCTGGCGTCTGCAGCGGCCGCTGATCAGCGTCGCCTGTAACGAAGACATGACGGCCTCGGACCTGGTGGGGCGCTTTCTCCTCGACAAGGACGGCACCAAGTGGCAGGACGGGCCCTTGACCACCGCCGCGCGTATGGGCGCCATCTGCTATCTGGATGAAGTGGTAGAGGCACGGCAGGACACCACGGTGGTGATTCATCCCCTCACTGACCATCGCCGCACCTTGCCCCTCGACAAGAAGGGCGAACTACTGCACGCTCATCCCGATTTCCTGCTGGTGATTTCCTACAATCCTGGCTATCAGTCGTCGATGAAAGACCTGAAGCAGTCCACCAAGCAGCGCTTCGGTGCCCTCGATTTTTCCTATCCCGACCGCGATCTGGAAATCGAGATCGTGGCGCACGAATCGGGGGTCTCCACAGAGATGGCCGGCAAGCTGGTATCGATTGCAGAGCGCTCGCGCAATCTCAAGGGCCACGGCCTGGATGAAGGGCTGTCAACGCGTATGCTGATTTACGCAGGTTCTTTGATTGAGAAGGGCATTGAGCCGCTGGCTGCCTGCAGTGTGGCGTTGGTCCGTCCGATCACCGATGACCCTGATATGCGTGATGCCCTCGACGCAGCGGTGACGACCTTCTTCTGAAATGGACCTTGGGCGGATGGTGCCACGCTGCTGGGACCACCCCCTCCCCATAGGGTGGTGCCAGACTCAGCGGCGGTGCTGCCGCAGCCACTCCTGACTTTTGACCAGAAGCCGGTGAATGGAAAGCTCGCGGTTGTAGCTATGCACTTCGTGTAGCGGCACCCAGCGTAACTCATGGGACTCGCTGTTGCCGATTAAGGGCAAACGATCGTCGATTTCCATCAAAAAGCGGATATCGAGATGCCGATGTTCCGGCTCTTCGCGCCGCGCCGGGATGCGGTGAATGTCGATGTCGAAAATCTGCCTGGAAAGGAAATGTATCTCTTCGGTGGGAAGGCCAGTTTCCTCGCTGCACTCTTTGAGAGCGACCCGCAGGACATTTTCATCTCCATCGCTATGGCCGCCGGGCTGAAACCAGCGTCCCAGCTTGCGGTGCAACATCAATAACGTATGATCCCCTGCGGGATTGAGTACCCAGCAGGACGCGGTGATGTGTAGGCCCGGTCCATTGCGCAGAAAACAGTCCACTTCGCTGGCCAGGAGGGCGCAACCCTGGCGCGCATACGCCGCCTCTTCGGGGTAGCGCGAGCGGTAGTGACATAAGGCGTGCTGCAGTTCCTTCCGATCCATCCCAATCAGCTCCAAGAGGGATTCTGGACAGCATGGACCGCCGCTGCTGCCGCCTCGTCGACGTCGGCCTCGCGGCCAGCAATGGTTAGACGACCGTAGGCGCCGACCGCACGGACATCGATGAGGGTGATGTTGGCTGCTTTTTCCGCCTGATTGGCGGCGTAGATCACATAGCCTGCAGGTTCGGTTTCCAGAATGAACATGCTCTGTTCGGGTAGAATCATCGACCCGCGGCGATTCTGGCGATTGATGAGCACGGTATGGTCCGGCATCATGCCGCGGATGATCTCGTTCCAGGTGACGCGGCAGACCGCACGGTCACTCTGTTGCGCGCCCATGCGCTGCAGTACCACGCGCCCCGCCTCGCGGACATCGCTCTGATCGCGATGGTGTACCACCATGGTACCAAATTCGCGCTCCACCACCTGCTGCGAGAGATGCACTCGGGTCGCCTTGAGAGCGATGTCGGTCAGACGATGCACTGCCATGCCTGGCGATACCTCGATCCACAACGCCGCGTCCCCAGGCACCGGTAAGAAGCCCTGGGAGACCGAGGCCATGTACGCGGCAAGCTGGGGTTGCAGAGAATCGATGTAAACGTAGGTGCGAAGCTGGATCATGAAAAGGACTTTGACATATCTTCCTAAGTATAAGCGAAACATGCTTCTATTTATAGCCGCTTGTATGTACCGCTTTTGCCCCTGTAGTTATCCCCAGAGGCTTCCGCGCCAACCGACGCGCAAGATGCCGACCAAAGCGTTGGGTAGGGTATTGCCCGGCGCATTGGCGCCGGGATTGATCACGTATTGCAGGTCGGGCTGGATATAGAAATTGTGAAAGACCGGCTGATACCAATTGACCTCCACTGAGGTTTCCGCGCCAGCTTGCCGCTGCCAGGCGCGGGCAAAGCCCAGGCTCAGGGTGCTCTTGGGTGAGGCGGGCAGGAAATCTCGCAACCGCAATCCTGCTCCCACGTAGGCGTTGATGGGAGAGGTACTCGCGGAATTGGGCGCAGCACCGGCCTGCACGAAGGCGCCCCAGTCCTCGCTATTACCGCTCTTCCAACGGTACTCGGCCGTGCCGTAAAAGCCTCCCTGACTGGGTGCAGGGCCAATGGCAATCGCGTTACGCAAGTAGTCGCTGCTGACGTGGTTGTAATATCCACCGGCCTTGAGGGCCAACTTGTCGGACGCCAGTGCCAGATTTTCGTCGATCTCGCCGTAATAGATCTGCCCTTCTCCCCCCCAGGGCGCGCGCAGATCGGTGTAGCCGTCGGCATTGAAGACCCCAGCCTGCAGGGTGGTCTCCTCCACCGTATAGGCAGCCATGACTCCCAGACTCGAATAGGGATAGGTGGGTGTGTAGGGAATGTTGCCTGAAATGACGGGATAGATGCCGAAAGAAGCGTTGAACAACTCCGCAGCGACTCCGGTATCATTAAAGTAGTCGTTGGGATTGATTAGACCCACACGAAATGTGAAAGGCCCCAGATTTTGGCGGTAATAGGCCTTGTAGAGACGAGCGACGTGCGCGGTAGGTGTGGTCAGGTTGGACACTGACTGTACATCGCCGACGTAGCGATCGGGATCGCCGCTGTTCGCCACCAGTCCTTCTACCAGAAACAAACCTCCCTGCCACCAGCCAGCCTTGTCAGTATGCAGGGCCAATGCTCCCTTCCACAGGAAGGTGCCGGCGCTACCGCGGGCCTGACCGCCTCTGAGATTGGCAACTCCCTCCAGGTCCACGTGATTGACCAGGGAAAGACCATTCCACCAGTGGATGTGCTGCTCTTCGGGAATGGAGCGGGAGAGGGGAGCCGCTTGTGCCAGGCTACCGGCGGTCAGGCAGAGAGTAGTTGTAAGGAAAAGTATTGGCGGTTTCTTTGCGATGCCGGTAGTCGGGAAAACGCGTGGTAGCGCGATCAATTGGCGGGGATTTGGCATAGAGAGGCTTTCACTGAGGCTATGCAACCTAGTTGCATAATTATCTCGTGAAAGCCCCTGAAACGTCAATTCATATACTGTCGCGATTTGCCCGCTGCTCTTCTGCTATGCTGCATTGAGCTCAGCCGATCTGGATGGAGCAGGGTATGGCAGAAGAAATAATCATAGTGTTCTGTTCGCTGCCGGAAGAGGCAGATGCCGTGCGGCTCGCCGGGATCCTGGTGGAGGAGAAACTTGCGGCCTGTGTTCAGGTCTTGGCGCCCATGCAATCGGTATTTTTCTGGGAGGGGCAGGTGCAAGTCGCGGCCGAAAGGCTGTTGCTTTGTAAGACGCTCGCGAGCCACTACTCCGTTCTGGAGCGGCGCCTGTTAGAGTTGCACCCTTACGAAGTCCCGGAAATTCTTGCACTGCCCGTGACTACGGCGCTGGCCTCCTATCGTGGCTGGATGGATGACGTGCTGCGTGGATGAGTACGGTCTGAGTCTTGCTAGGGATAAGGGGTGACATAGCCTTCATCAAACTGGGGAGCGGTGCATGAGAGTTGGGGAATCAAGCGGATGGCATAGATCCTGGTGGGAGCATCGAGATCGTCTGAG
>NZ_JBYCKU010000052.1:0-3834 GCF_057473545.1 Acidithiobacillus sp. TH-A67 | reverse complement strand
GAGGGCGTCAGCGCGATGGATTGCAGTAAGGCGAGAAGCCCCACAGAAAAGGCCATCTGTGATGATCCAGAGTTGATAAAATCGGATAGACAGCTGAACTGCGACTACCGGTCTTTTCTGGACGAATACCAGAAAAAAGGAAACCACGATTGCTTGCTGGAAGATGAAGCGGCCAGGCAGAAATCTTGGTTGCAGGAACGGGATGCCTGTGGAAACGATGTGAATTGCATCAAATTTGCATACGCGGATCGCACCAATCAGATTAGATCGTATGCATCGGTATGCGTGGTCATCAACGACGCGTCTGAGAAGTATTTGGGGCGAGCTTGCTACAAGCCCGCACTTCCGACCGCGCCAACAGCAGTGGCAACATCTCTACCGGTAAATCAAAAGTCAAAGAACGATTGTTCTCCGAGGTATAAAATAGACTTTAGTGTGACCAAAAATGGTGAGGGAGATCGAGTTATAAATGGATATATCCCAGGTTATTATAAAGCGGACATCAAAATACAGTCTGGCCCCGATGCTGGTGCCCTGAAGGCTCGCCCTGTGCCGCTGGCTACAGCAGAGGCTCTCGCACGGGCGAGAAAAGCCGCCATAAAAAGTGGCGTCACCATCGATACGGGATTGGATCTCGCTCAACAGAGTGAATCGGGCCTACGCAACATAATGACGAGTTACGTGCAAAGGCATGGTAATCCCGAAGGGGCGTCTATCGATGGAATATTCCGGCAAGTGCGCCCATTTTTAGCGAAAGGGGGGCGTCCTGGACCACAGGGAGACGCCGCATATCACATGATTCTTGGTCGGGAGCCCGTCCTGACGCGTGCGGATGTCGAACTGATGCGCGACTCTATGCGCGAGTACAACGTGCGCCTTGCCGAGGAAAACTACAATCAATATAACAACGACGGGAGAAAGTTTCAGGAACTTCCGGAGGAGGCGCAGACGCTTTTGTTGGATTGGGTTTGGAATTTCGGTAGAGCTGATGACGTTCACGGAAAAAATGCTTATTCCCCAGATAAAGAAAAGGAAAGAGAAAGTTCTGGAATGGTTTATCGGGCGCCAGTCGCCAAGAAGACCCGGTATGAATTCTGGACCTTGGTCTACGCCAATGACTGGAAACGACTGGCTGAAAAACTTAAGAGTGCCGACTTTCCACTGCGCACCAGGAGTTACGACGAGAGATATCGTGCGCGTGGACGCTTGCTCGATCGGGCACTGCAGCGTGGCTGGCCAGACAGTTCGGCTTGTTGATTGAGATCCAGAAGGAGAAAGGAAATGAAGAAATTGGCACTTGCAGTCGTGATTTCATGGCTGGCATCAAATACCGCCTGGGCAAAATCCGTCGAGGATTTGCCCAATACACAGGTCTACGACTCCTGTTCGGAGGGGCCTCGCGTCTGGCACGTTATATGTAAGGCGTCCGAGGGACATCATAAAAGGTCAGCTTTAGAGGAAAAGCTCTTAGATGAATTATTTCAATACTTCGGATATGTAGCATCGGCCTACACCCATGTCCTGGAAGATTTGCCCATGGACAGCCCGCAGCAGAAGGCCATGATTGCCGAGCAAAAGGCCTATCTCGACGGCATGGACGACTGCGGCAACGATCTGAAATGTATTTTGCGGGCAGAAAAGAGGCGCCTGGATGAGTTGAACGCCTTGCGTAGAAAGCTCGAAAAGCCTCTGCCGGATGCCGAGATGCAACGTCTGACGAAGGGCTGGAAGATCGGGCGCGAGAGCCTGTATGACCGTCTGGTAGATGGTTTCAGCATCTATCCGCTGCGTCAGGTCACCCTCGCCGATGGCCGCACGGTACAGTGGGGATTTGCGCCACACGCCGCCATGGTGCAATCGGTGGCTTTGCTGGGACCCGATGGCCATCTTCAGGCCCTTGCCGCAGCCAATGATCTCTATCGCTCCCAACTCCCCTCTACAGTGAAATCTGTGCCGGAATTCCGAGTGTTTCTGCCGGATGCCCAGCGGAGTTCTGCGGTATTGGGCATCCTGCGCAGCTGGGCGGTGGCAAGCAGTTTGGGTTTTTCTATCGATTGTGCGGCCAAGGACCGGGGTGCCTGCAATAAAGCCCTTGTCAGCCTGCCGCCGCCAACGGTCTACGACTTGCGCTGCCTTCAGAAGCGGCTGGTGGCGGCCTGCGCTGTGCCGGGAGACGGAGCAAAAGGCAGCCTCCAGGAGGTGAGTCTATTTTGGCAATAGGATCGGCAAGCACGTTTGATGCAGGGGATAGGGCCTATCCGACAGCGGCGCTGTTTTGCCTTGTTCAGCGAGTTTTCCTCACGGAGGAATGAATGAAACGCATGGGTCTCGTATTCTGGCTACTCGCCCTCTTCCCCCCGGTCCTGCAGGCTGCCCCTGCCTCCGTGACTGCGGAGACTCTTGCGGGGAAATCGAGTTCGCCCGGTTTAGGGCCAGACACTTATACCCTTGTTCTCAAGCAAGGCGGCAAAACTGTCGTTTCCCGAAAGGACGATACGCAAGGCGGTCGTGTCCCAGAGGTACAGACCTTTCCCACGAAGTACTGCGGAGTTCCGGCCCAGGTGGTTGTTTTATGGGCCGAGCACAATAACGCCGAGTGGGGCGGAGATCTCTATGACTTTTTGATCTTTAATCCGCAAAACTGGGCCCTTGTAGATGAATTCCAACAGTCCGATGTAATGGATAAAGAAAGCGGCAAATGGAATTCTCACGCCGACGCTGATCATACCATTGCCATATTACGCGCAGGCCGCTATTACGGGCCCCGGTGCAGAATCTTTGACCTCTACACCAAGCCCCTGTCTGCCAAGGGCCCTTCCTTCGACTGCAAAACGGCGAGCAACCGAGCCGAAGAAATGGTGTGCAAGCACCCCAAACTCGCTGCTCTCGATCGAGCGTATGGGGCAAGGCTGCGGGACCGACTCTTGAAGGTGCCTGCCGCGGAGCGACAGAATGCGGCCAACGGCTATTACTGGGATATGGGGATTCGGGATAACAGTGCGATGAGCGTGAAAGACTTGGCAGCCGCCTATCGGGATGCGCTAGGTACAGACTCAGCCCAGTACTTTGCGGAGAAACAGCCAGCGCAAGCTGCCCACGCTGCCTGCGAAAAGGCCCATACCCCCAGCGAAAAGACGGTCTGCGCCAATTCCAAACTCAAAACCCTGGATGAGCAGTTGGCCCAGGCCTACCATCAGGCTTTTGCCCGGACCCAGTCCCATTCCCCCGAACGTCGCGAGTTGATCCAGGCCCAGCGTAACTGGCTCAAGACCCGCGATACCTGCAAGGCCGATGTGCCCTGCCTGGAGCAGGCTTACCGTAATCGTATCCAGAGGCTAAGCGATCATGTGCGTTAGATGGTTGCTCGCCATTTCCTTGTTGTTTTTCAGCACCGGTGCTGCTGTGTCCCTCGCAGCGCCAGCCGACCAATACGACTGCCCCGCGCTGGCCGAGTCGAAGTATTGGTATGGGGATTTACCGAGCTCTGCAACAAGGACCCCCAAACGCCTTTCCAAAACATCTGTTGGGTAGACTATAACTACAAACCGAAAGATTGGCTGGATATTCCGTCGCTTTTGGATAGCACTGTGCAAGTGAGTTTTCGTAGGGATCTACTGCAGGCGGGCAAGAACACCCCCTACTGCAAAGCCCTTATCGATACCCAGGGGCCCTACGAGCGCAAGCTCATTGCCTGTGGCAAGAATGGGCCTTGTGTGGTCCAGGTGATGAGTGACCGATCGTAACCGCTCAAACGGCACCGTACTTTCCGGGCTGGCTGGCGAGCTCTAACCTGCTTTTGTTTTCACTGAGCAGGAGTGCGATATGAACCCGCGA
>NZ_JBYCKU010000051.1:0-29209 GCF_057473545.1 Acidithiobacillus sp. TH-A67 | reverse complement strand
TAATCACCATTATGCGACATCAAGACGACATTGACAGAAGCACCTCTCATCTGCTCCGGAACTTCACGCAGAAGCCGCGTGTGGAAATCCGGGATGGAGCTTCCTACGGTACGCCATACCGCCACGGAGAAACACCAATCGGTGAAAACCTGGAACACGGCGAGCTCCCCAAAAGCCTGCGCAAGACCTTTCGGCATCACCCAGAGATCGCGGCGCTTTCTTTTCTCCCGGACAGCAGCGCGTACGTGCGCCTCCACAATGACATCAGCACGCACCGGATCCAGATGCCTATCATGCTGTGGCGAACGCAGCGCGATACCACCGATGGCCGCACGGTCACCGAATACTTCATCGTCGACGGCTACCTTCGCATGCAGATTGCCGAGGACCTGAAACTCGAAATCGAGGACATCCCCTGGATGGTCAATGAGGAAATCCACACCCTCGAGGACGCCTTGTTGACCGCCACCCGCCTCAAAATGCACCGCGCACACTATAACGAATGTGAACGTAAGTATATGATCGGACTGCGCTACCTGCAAGAAAAGCGGAGAATCGGCGCACCTGCCGGCAATCAGAATGCCGCCAGCCCTCTGGCCCTTGGGAGCGATTCCAGTAAAGGGACTGATGACTTAGATCAAGTGCAAACTGAGATTGAAAACAATGTGGAAAACTTTTCCACATTGTTTCGAGAGGGAGATGGAGATGTCCAAAACCGCATCAGGACCTCAGAGATTCTTGCGACTGATTTTGGAATTACGGATAGAACGATTAGAAACTACGCCCGCGGCGCCCAGCAGCTGGAGATTGCCGTCGAGGCGATCCAGAAACGCTGGAAGGTCTCCCGGGGGCGCGCTATCCGCTGCTGCACCCAGGTTCACCTGGTCAAGATGGCCGGCGGCCAGACACTGGATGCCCGACTGGTCACATCCGGCGACTGGGCACGCCTCGATCTGCAGTCCGGATGCTTCGATCGCTTCCCTCTGGTTCTGTCCAGCCAGCAGTCCATGTTCAGCTCGCAACGAGATAAAAGCCACTATCACGATGACCGCGAACAGGCCATCGTTGCCGCCGTCCGCGAGATCGTGACACCACCGCGCATGGCACCCGATGTCATCGACGTAGAGTTCAGCCCGGTCGAGAGCCGACCCGCACAGCGCAATAGCGGACTGGCCAACCACACCGCGGGACGATCCGGAGAAACCGAAGCCGAGCTCGACGAGCGGATGTTCAAAATGATCTGGGAACAACCCATGGAAGAACGAATGAAAGACCCGGAGTTCGTTGCCTGGGGGGCCAAGAAGCGCGAAGAGGAAATCCAGCAGTACACCAATGTTGCCCAAACCCACACGGATCCGATAGAGCGACGATGCGCGCTACGATGGTTGGCTGCAAACAACCAACCATTGCCGACCGACGAACTGGATCCAAAGGTGGAATCCTTCCTGCGCGCGCGCTTCAAACCAGAAGAAAGTAACGACGTGGAGGTACTGGAGCAAGACCCGGACCCCATGGAAGAAGAATGGGTGCCCGTCATTACCGCCACCAAAGAGTGGGGAGACGCAATTCGCCAGTACCGAACAGCCTGTCTGCACCTGGATCGCACCTCCAGGCAACTGCTGGAGAAAATGCAGGACGCTGACGATCTGTTTACCAGCGGCAAGATCCAGATGTTGTCCTCCTGGCAATCATCGGGTACCAAGCGAACGAAGGAAATTTTCCTGGAGATGGCCATCATCCTGAGTGATACCACCTCCAGCCAGCAAGGCATCGTTGTCGATAACGACGCGACACTGCAACCCCGCATCAAATCCACCCTGGAGAAGGTCTACGACATTTTTTCTGTGGTTGCGCAAGGCGTGGACCTCGACATTAAAAGATCCACCCGCTTCAAATCGCACAAGATTCATCGCCATGCAGGAAACGGCGAATGAGCCTGGCCCTCTCAGAGCAATCTGCGCGGCAATGCTTCACCCACGAACAGGAAAACGCCCTGAAACGCACCGATTTTGCTGTCCGCCATGGCCGCAGAGAATCGGTATATCGTGCCTATGCAGGGGCAGGAAAAACGTTCATCCTCCTGCAAACGGCAGCCAGACTTCAGGACGAGGTACTCCTGCTCGCCTTCAATTCGGCCATCATCCGCGACCTGCAGCCACGACTGAAAGGCTTCGGGAAACGGGTGCGGGCAGTCACCAGCCACCAGTTCGCGCTGCACAGCCTGCCGGCGGACTTCCAGAAGGCCGTTAAGAACAGCCTCAACGAGCACAACGGGCAACTCGCCACCCCACAGATCGTTGAAACGCTGCGCCTGGAACCGTATGGCCAGGGGCAACACGAGTGGAGTCCCCTGCAACTCGCAGGATTGACCAAAAAGACCTTGGTCCGTTTCTGCCATTCCGACGATTCGGCACTCACGGAGAGCCATGTTCCCAACCACCAGCGCATGCCAGTGGCGCTGGTACAACGGATTCTGTCCGATGCCAAACGGCTCTGGCAGGCAGAGCAATCGCTCTCCCTGCCGATGATGCACGATGTCTATTTCAAGCTCTGGGCACTGGATCACCCACAGATCCCAGAGGGGTACCGCATGATCGACGAAGCCCAGGACACCAACCCAGCCCTGTATGGGGTACTCTTTGCCCAAAGGCAGGGGCTCAACATCTGGGCCGGAGACCCCTATCAGTCCATCTACAGTTGGCGCGGCGCGCGCAATGCCATCGAGATCGCCGAACAGCAACCACGATCGATCAGCAGCCGTCTTACGCAATCCTTTCGATTCGGAGACGAAACGGCAGAGATGGCGACACGCCTGCTTCGCTGCGTTGGGGAAACCATTCCCGTCCGGGGGAGTGGGAGCACCAGAATCCAGGCCGCACCCACCAGCATCCAGCCACCGGATGTCGCCACCAAGGTCCACACCGCTTTTGCCTGGATTGCCTTCACCAATGGCGCACTGATCCAGGCAGCACTGTCCTGTGTCGATGCCGGTCTGCCGTTCCATATCGTTGGCCAGGGCCGCGAACAAACCGCCCTCCTCTATGCAGCCATGGCGCTCAGACGGGGGGAGTCCTCCCCCGCTGGCCCCCTCGCGGCCTACCGGTTTTGGTCCGATCTCGAAGAAGAAGCAGCAGCGCAACCGGATGGCGATGCCGCCCGCATCGTGCGCATGTCCCAATACCCCGGCCTGTACGATGCCGCCCAGGCGCTGCGAAAGAGCCTGCCAGGCGAAAGCGGCGCACAGGTCATCCTCAGCACAGTCCATGCCGCGAAGGGCCGGGAATGGGATCTGGTGATCCTCGACAAGGACCTCGATGCCAACCGGGATACCGGAGACCGCCGCCTGTACGTAACTGCCTCTGGCGACCTCGAATTTGACAACCGCGAGGATATCCACCTGCGCTATGTCGCCATCACCCGCGCACGCAAGCGCCTGGTGCTGGCCTGCCCGATTCTCTATCGCTGGCTTACCCGATGATGACCACCATTCACCACAGGAGAGATATGACCATGCCTGCCATCACCCGCTATCGCGTACTTGCCATCCTGCTCTTCCTGAGCCCGGTTCCGGCCATGGCCAGTAACGTCGCCATACTCCCCGCCAACCAGCCCGGCAGTACCGCCGTTCCCGCTCCCAATAGCCCACAGGCCATCCAGGAACTGCACGCACTCCTGCAAAACGCCTATGCGCAGGGAGAGCGGGCACAACAATCGTCTGGCGCTCAACGCAGCCAACAGCCGGTCCTGGCCGCCTGGGTGGAGGTACTGCGTAATGCCATCCTCAGTATCGGCTCCGCAGCGTTCATCGCCGCCTGGGGCTTCGCCATCGGCATGATCCTGATCGGCATCGCCGCCATCCTCTTCGCCATCCGCAGACCGCGATCCTGATCGATCCCGGAGCCCTGCCTCCATCCCGCCGCATACCCGGCTCAAGGTAGACCTGCAAACCGCAAGGCCTACCTCTTTTTCTGCGCGGAAACCTCCTGGTCCGATACCCGCCGATCCTGGCCAGCCGATTTCTTTGTGGGGAAAACGCAAATATTTTTCTGGAAAACCCCATTCTCTTTGCAGAAAACCCGAATCTCTTTCCGTAAAATTTCACGCATTGTCAGGTGAATGGAATTTTTTTGGTAAAAACCCGATATCCTTTGCGGAAAACCCTTTGTTCTTTCGGGAAAACGCAAATATTTTTCTGGAAAACCCCTTTTTTTCTCCCTATAACCCCCCGGATAGCGCCTGGCGCGGGCGCCTTCGCGGCACTTTTGGGGGTCCATTGCCAGCCGTAGGGCTTGCCTTCCCGCTTTCCTCAGGTTTCCCTCGTGCTCTCTACTCTATGACTCGGCGGGAATCTCCCGAATCGCCTGTCTCATGGCCTCGCCAGAACCTCTCCCGCCAGAGGAAAACGTCTCCGCAAAAACGCCTCCCGTCTCCCGCGGTGGGGCGGGTGTCCAGGCATTCCAGAGAAAGGAGAAAGGCTGGCGACCGCGATCAAGTCAGCAAGCAAGGAGAAGAAAATGCTGACGAGCAAGACCTGGGCGACTGGCAGCAAAGCCGCCGAGTATTACCTGAGTGACGAAGCCACAGACCAGATCGGTCCAGCCTTGTGGGTCGGTAAGGGACGGCAATATTATCCCGACATCCCGGACGAAGTGGATGCGGAAATGTTGGTGCAGCTCGCCGATTACTCTGGCGATTACAGTACCCAACGAAAGGCAGTCGTCGACCTCACCTTCACCGCACCCAAGCCGGTATCCATCTATGCGGCCTTGACTGACGAGCGGCAGCGGGAACAACTCATCGCCGTCCAGATCGATGCGGTGCGCAAGGCGCTGGACAGAGTGGAATCCGACTATGCCCTGGCCAAGATGTCCCTGAGCACGGCGAACCACCTGATGGAAACCATCGATCGGCGGCTGCGGGTGGTACGCCCGCGGACGGCCAGCCGAGGGAAGGGCAAGAAGGAAAGTTCTGCCAAGGATCCCGACAAGGAACAGGTCTATCTGCGAACGCACAACCTGTTGGCCGCGCTATGTACGCACTTCTGTACGCGCCCGGTGGAGGGTGAGCCGGATCCGAATCTGCATACCCATTGCGTCATCCCCAGGATTACCAGTCGCCCGGACAAGGAATCCGTCACGTTGTATCTCGATGTCGATACTCGTGCCCGGGACGTGAACGGCCCCTATCTGGACCACATGCTCGAAGGCCTGCGGCGCCTGGGAATCCCGGCGCAGCGTTCGGGAACGTTGGACATTGCCATCGACGGCATTCCTCCGGAGCTCATCGATGCGTTTTCCCTCCGATCCAAAAAGATCACTGCCACTGCGGAAGCCCTGCAACCTGCCGAGTATCGGAATCCGACCCCGACCGAGAAACGCCTGGCGGCGATCTTCACGCGGGAGCCGAAAGGCGCCGTGTCCTGGCAGGAACGGCTTCCCGGATGGCGCCGCCGCGCACTTGCCGCCACGGTCGGTGCGGAAATCGAAAGCCTGCAGGGCCTGCTGAGCGATGAAACGACGCAGCGACTCTGGCAACAGTTCTGGGAAATCCAGGAGCAGAACCAGCAGCGAATGGCAACACAAACGGCCAAACCGAGCCCGTTCACCGGATCGGGATGACCCCCGCTCGGATTGTTTCAGCAAAGAAGAAATGCGTACTCTTACGGTCCCCCCACCTGATACAGGAGAAGTTTCATGAACAACGACGCAGCGGACACCCTGATCCGCGTATCCGCAAAAACCGCCGCCGACCTTGCGTATTTGAGCAAGGAGTCGGAAAACCACCTGGACACGATCATTGCCGACCTCATCGAGGGCTATGGTGGTCTGGAAATGGCTTCCATCCGGCTGTTTCACGATCACCACGAGCCGCAGGACACACCGGAGTTTGGCCATCTGGAGATGGATGGCTATCCGCTGCCGCCGTCGCGTGACGACGAATAGAGTATTTCAGAAAGAAAAAGGGCATTGCCTGTAAAGGAAAAAGGTTCCCTCTGGTTATAAACCGAATCAGGAATCACCATACAGGATACCGCATCGCCATGGCCCATCGACCGCATCCGCTGTTGTTTCTTCCGGTACTGCTATTGGCCGGTTGCGCGAAACCGCCTGCCCCCAACCCACCGGCACCGCCGGTCCGCCCGATCCAGGGCGCGCTGGACCGGTCCGCGCAGCAGGTGGCCCGGGCCTGGACGATGTTGGATGAAGAACGGGCTGCCGTCCACCCACCCAGGGTGGAAACCCCTCCAACGCTGCCCGCAGCCCTGGCACGTACCGTCGATTTTCCGTGGGATGGTCCCCTGGTCCCCCTCGTGCAGAAGTTGGGCCGGTTTGCCGGCTATCGGGTGGAAATCCGCGGCCCCGCGCCCTCCTCGCCCATTGTCGTGACCCTGCACGGCAGCCATACGGTTTTTTCTGCCCTCGAGATTGCCGGAGAGCAGGCCGGCAAGCTCGCCGACATCCGTTTGAACGCGCTGCAAAAACGCATCGTGATTCACTACGCCGGAGTGTGAGCCATGTTCCTGTACAAGACATGGGATGCCCATATATTGCCCAGGCTGGATGAGGAGCTGGAGAAGGTGCGCCAGATCCATACGCGAAGCAAACTGGAACGCTGGAAAGAGAAGGCGGATGCCAATCTGGTGACGATGAGAATCAATCTGGTGAGATACTTCGGCATCGGTGTGATCCTGGCGCCCCTCGGAGTGGGACTCATGGTGCTCTACAAAGCCATCTATTTTGTCCGGGCGTATCGAATCACGGCGCAGATGACCAGCGATCTCTATGCCATCCGGCTGCGCGAGCTGGAAGCACAGGACAACCACCCTTCCACCTGAAGGAATACCGACTATGTGGACGTTACCGCAATTACAGGATCTGACGGCTACGCAACAGAGCCATGCCGAGCACCGGAAGAAGAACGCAACGCCGTTGCAGCTGCGCAAGAAAGCCATTGAACAGACGGCAGAGACCTACGGCGCGCAGGGAGGTCTGGCCTGGGAATCGCAACAGATCGACCAGAAGCTCCACCAGGTCGCAGGCCAGCTGGACAGGGTATACAACTTCGCGCCCATTGCCCTGCCGGGGAATGTCCTGCCGCCGGTGATCGAGGGTGGACGCGAGGCGCGTCTGGTCCATGCGGATGCCTTGCGCACCAGTGTACAGGACTATCGCATTCTGATTCCCGCCCGCTTTGTCTCGGTGCTGCCGACCTGGCGCAGCTATCTGGAACAACGATTCCCGGCACCCCGGCTCGCGGACATTCCGCCAGCCCTGCTGCCACAGAACCGGCAGGAGTCGATCTGGTGGAAACAGGCCGCAGCGGTCGGCTGGCAGGCCGGGGAAGAGGAAGCCAACGGACTGTTCCGTGACGGCCTGGCGCGACTGACCCGCGATGTTGCGGGGATGATCCGCTATCGTCGCCTTCTGCTGTCTGGTGAGGTCCAGCCTCCCATGGTGGAGCAGGCCAATCTGGGCGTGGAACGCGATGAGCGGGTCCTCGATCGCGCGGCGCGCATGCAAGTGGGGGTGACGTTGCACCGGATCACCCTGCCGGCAGGATTTGCGCCACCCAAAGACTGGAAGGTATTACCTCGATGAGCTTCTTTCTGGAACCGGAAACGCATCTCCAGCCTGGTCCCGATGCGCGTGCGAGCCTGATTGTCGGTGCCCCGTATACCAAGGCGCTGGAGGCGCTACGCACTCTGGTTGCGGACGCCGTGCAGAGGGGCAAGCGGATCTATTGCTTCGATGGCAGCCACGACTGGGCTCCGGAAAACCTCTCTCTCTGGATGCAGATACGACGGCTGTCAGAAATTCCCCGGCGCTTTCCTCCAGTATTCCCGGCGGGCGAGTTGCGCGTGATTCCCGTCCGCACAGGAAAGAAATTTCCGGAGCCCAGGCTCGTGGATCTGCTGGCACACCCGACAGCCTCACCGCCAGCGGAGATCTTCCTCTTTCACCAAGTGTCGCCTTACTCCATGGCAGGATTCGGGTTCATGAACGGGCTGATCGAAAACTGGAAATCCCAGGTCCAGATTTTTCTGTACGAGGATGCCCGTACCGATGGCTACCTCTCCCTCACCCAACTCGTGGATGAGCTGTTGGTGTATCCGCATGCGGCGAGCCCAGAGCTGCTCGAGGCTCTTTGGTCGGGCTACCTGTCCGCCCAGGAGTTTGCCGATCTGAAACCGGGCCAGTTCGTGCGGATTCCCGATCCCTTGAACACCGTTCAAACCCTGTCGAGACGGAGCTTCCCATGACGGCTGCGCGTGGCCTCGAGGCCTTCGACACGGCGCTGCGTATCTATAGCGAGAATGGTGCGGCGGCCTGGCTGCAGATGGTGTTCCGTGCCTTTCCGGAATTTTCCGATCTGGATCTCCAGTCGGAGATGGAGCCTGTCGTGATGGTCCATGGAAGGCGGTTGGTACTGCCGCGCACGATGGACCATGCTGAAGTCGTGCATGTCGTCGAGGCACTCTATCCGAATGGCTGGGCATTCCTGCAACGCGAACAGGGCGGTATCAATACCGCCTATTCCCTGCGCTTGCCCGAGGCTGCCGACCAGGATGGTCCCGAACGGGTACGACTACGGTTCAACGCCGTGATGTGCCGCGATCCCATCAATCCCAGCGCGAAATCCGCCGGGATTCAGGTGACCCTGCGAGCCATCAGTGAAACCCCACCGAACTGGCGGGATTACCAGATTCCGCAGGAAATCCTGGACCATTTCTTCTATCCCGACGGCATTGTCCTGGTCACCGGGCCGACCGGCAGCGGCAAGACGACGCTCATGGCAAGCATGTTTGGGTATGCGCTGGAAGACGCGCGCTTCAATGATCACAAGATCATCACTGCCGAGGCCCCGATCGAGTTCGTGTTCCGCCATCCCCGGGTCAGCCAGTCGGAGGTTCCCCGGCATATCCAGACCTTTGAGCGGGCCATCGAGGAGGCCATGCGGCGACGGCCAAACATCATCCTGGTCGGAGAATTGCGCGACCGGGCGACGATCATTGCCGCGCTGACCGCGGCCATGACCGGACACTATGTATTGGGCACCCTGCACGCCACCGGTGTGGCCAACGCCGTTGCCCGGACCGTGAAAAGCTTTCCCCGAGAGGAAGCGGAATCTCTGGCAAACGATCTGCTGGACTCGTTGCGCATGGTACTGTCCCAGCGCTTGCTGCCAGCGCCGGACGGCACCCAGCAGGCGGTTCGGGAATGGATGATCTTCACCGAAGAGATGCGTCTTTCCCTGCTCAAGACACCGTTTGACCGGATTACTCCAACCATCGCCGAAATGGTCAAACAGCAGGGACATTCGTTTGCGATGGATGCCCGCTATTGGCATGCCCAGGGGCGGATCACCGATCATGCCCTGCAATGGTTATTGAGCAGCTACGGATAGGAGGATATGGACATGGCTCGAACCAATACGGTGCAACAGGAGACCAACGCCTGGCGCTACCGCTCCCAGACGCCGAAATTCTTTGTCATCGACGGCCAGGCGGTATGGCCGATCCTCCTGTTTCTCTTTCATCCCGGATTGACCACACTCGGTGTTGCCGTGGTCAGCATGGTGATCCTGCATGTGGCGGCCCGGCGTGGATTCGGCCTGCCCCAACTGTTCGGGCGGGTGCGCGTCTGGCTGAGTTCTCCCTACCGGTATCGAGAGGATTGAGCCATGGCCAGACCGCGGAAAACGGCACGACAGGTCGTCAACCTCGCCGCCCCGGTGCCCATCGCAGACGAGGAGATCCTCCTCAGTGGCGAGTGTGCTGCCAACGGCCAGGCCTTCGTGAGTGCGGCGGAGGAATACCTGCGGATCGATCTTCGCCTCGACCGGAAAGAGTTTGCCCACCTGGAAGATGTCCTGTGCAGCGTCTCTCCGGCCAAGTGGATGGGCTTGCTGACCTTGTGCGGCCTCTTGTATCGGAGCGGTCCAGATATTCTGACCGACCAGGAGAAGGTGGTCCTGCGGAATCTGCAGTACACGCAACGATTCCGCTTCCTGGTGGACCGCGACGAAGAGAACCCACTCCGCGTTGCAGAACAAAGCCCGGAGGAACCACCGGCCTCGCGACCGCGCCAGAATCTGGCCGAGCGGGTCCGGCGGAATCTGGCAAGGCAGAGAGAAGAAACGGCAGGAGCGGAACCGGAGGTACAAGAGACGCCCCCTCCCCCGGATTCCCCACAACCGCCATCCCCTCCGGCACCAGCGGGGCAGCGCAAGCCTTCGGCGGAGGAAATCCGCAGACGTCTGAATATTAACAAGGGCTTGTATTGAGTATGCCAATGGCGGATAGGCCGTCATTCGGAGAAACAATGGAGTGTCGCATGTATAAAATCTCTGTCGATGATGGCTACGGCAACGTCAAGGTCCTGGTACAGGATGACCAGGGGGCGATCCAAAGCCATGTAGTCCCTACACACTTCCAACTCGGTGCCCATGGTGGATTGATGAACGCCCAGGATGGGAGTTTTGACACCATGGTCATGAAAACCGGTGGCCAAACCTTTACGGTGGGGGACGCCACCCAGCATGGCACCACCGAGTTCGACGATTTTCCCTATCACCCGGCCAACCGGGCCATCGTGCGCTACGCCATTGCCCAGGCGGGAATCCCCGATGATGCCGAATATGAACTGGCGGTCGGATTGCCGATTGGACAGTTTTATCTGGGCAGCGGCAAAAACCAGACACTGATCGATCGCAAGGTCGCGCACCACCGGGAGCCGATTTCCTACCTCACTGACCAGGACACCCCGTTGTCCGGCCCCAAAGTGGTACGTTGCTTTCCGCAATCGGTCATGGCCGCGCTAACCCTCGCCCCCGCGGATGCCGATGTCGAGAACATGGCGGTGGTGGACATTGGCCACCGGACGACCGACGTGACGGTTCTGAACGAAGGTCGCCTCGCCTTCCAGCGCTGCGGCGGACTCATGGATCTCGGAGTCTCTGCCGCCCAGAGGGTTTTTCGGGCGCAGATCGAAGGCCGCTTCCAGCGGAATTTCGAGGCCAGCTATGAAAAGGCGTTCCGGACCCGGAAGGTGCGGATCAGCGGACAGGTCTTCGAGGTCCCGGAAGAATTTGACGCTGCCGTCCGACAGACGGGAGAGCAGATCCGCCAGGCCGTGGAGCAGATCGTCCGCCCGATTCAGGATATCGATTCCGTGTTGCTGATCGGTGGCGGCGCGTATGTCTTCTTTGACGTTCTGCACGAATACTGGCCACAGGCGAGTCGCGCAGAGGATCCAGTCTTTGCCAATGCCCGCTCCTGGCTGGAGATGCTCTGATGGCCGACACGGCACAACATCCGGAGCCCCGCGTCGAAGAGCAGGAGGCGGAACGTCGGGGCGTGCAGTCGTCTACCGAAAGTATCGTGCAGAGTTTCCGGAATGTGCTGCTGTCCCGCGCGGAGCGCCATGGGGATTCCCTCGAAGCTGGATACCGGGACGCCGCGCAACAGCTGCGCGGCTCCCTGTATGCGTTCCAGCAGAAGGTGATCGGTGATCTGGAGGGGAACCTGCAGGAAACGAGTCAGGAGATCGACAACAAGCTCCAGGAAATCCGGGACGAGATTCGGGTCATTGCCGGCGAGGCCTCCAAGTTTCGGGGGGATCTCGACAAATCCACGCGGGAGCTGGACGCGGCGCTCGCCAAGTGGAACGACGTGCATGGCAGCACGTTCAAGGCGCTGGAGCGCTTCCAGAAGGAGTACCGGGACACGATTGCCACCTTCGATATGGCCAGCGCGCGTACCGAGAAAATCGTCGAGGGCCTGCAAGGTTTCAAGAATCTGTCGCTGCTCCTGGTGGCCATTGCCTCCGGCATCGGCACGGTGATTGGCGGCCTCCTCTGGCACCTGGTGGTTCCATGAGCAGCAAAGACGACGTCGCCAATTTTTACGAGCGCGCGGAATCCTTCCGCAAAAAGATCCGTCAGTCCATGCTGGAATCCCGCGTCGACGACCTGGTCGCTGAGCGCATGCTCTATGTGGTGGACTATCTCGATGTCCTGCTCCAAGGTTTCTTCGCCTTTCAGGACGTGCTCTGGGAACGCTTCGGCGCCTCGGGAAAGCATATCGCCGAGCATCTGGGCCAGGAACTGGAAAAGCGTCTGCAATACATCGAGCAGACCAATCTGGAGGCCATCCGCAACCTGCCCGAGCAGATCACCAGCGAGCGCGTGCTCCAGGCGCTGGAGGCGTCCTTTCCCAAGGCGCTGGCCCAGATGCAACAGGAAGAGGACTGGCACAACCGCTTCCGGGACCATCTGATCGGCCTGTATGCCCAGGTTCTGGACGGTGCACAGGCGGATCTCACCCAGAGCGTCACCCGCGATCTGCAAAAGCGCGTGCTTTCTACTCTGCGGGACAGCTTGCAAAAGAGCCTGGATACCGAGATCGCGCAGCTGATCCGCGAGGGTCTGCAACCGTCCCTGTCGGAGGCGCAGGTAGCGGCCCTGGCGGCAGCCCTGCAGCCACACCTTGCCGACCATCTGGCGAGCACCCTGCAGGCTCACCTGCAGGCCCACCCACTCCAGAAATCCCTGAATGCCAGCCTCAACGCCCAGAGCCAGGCGCTGCAGCGATCCGCCGAAACCTACCAGAGCAGTCTGGACGCTCTCCACGAAAGGATGCAGGTGCAAGAGGACGCCTTTGCCGCCTTTCGAGCGCGCTTCGATCAGGCTACCGATCTGATTCAGAAGGTTTCCCACCTGTTGAACGACGATGATGCCGCGCCGCAGGGCGCGAAACAAGGAGACCCCGCATGATTCTTCCGTCGCTGCGTGCAGCTCGTGTGCTGCTGGTTGCATCGTTCCTGTCCACTGGCCCTGCCTTGGCTGCGACACCGACGGCACCGGTTCCCATTGCCGGAGCCCAGGTCCACCCACTCTCCCCCGCCGCAGTGCAATGGCTCCGGGTGCCGGGAGGATTCTGGTTGGGGAATCCGCAACACGCACCGGGCATCACCGTGTTTCTCGATCCCGATTGCAGTATCTGCCACGAATTTTACGAACAGTTGCAGCCGTTGCTGCGCGCGCATCGCGTGGCGGTGCGCATCCTGCCCGTTGGCGTCATCCGGTCCACCAGCCCCGAAAAGGCGGCCCACCTCGAACTGCCGTTCGTGGCGCACACCGGGAAAACGCCGCAAGAACTGTTATCCCAGACGGAGAGTGGCTTTCGCAATGGCCCGCAAGGGGGGCATATCTCGCCTGTGAGCGATCCAAAGGCACTGGCCATAGTCCAGGAGCACAACCGGCTGTTGGAACGTCTCACAGCCCAGTATTCGGGATTTCCCGCAGGGCGACTGGAGACGCCGGTGATTGTGGCCACGATTGACGGTCGGGAAAGCGTGATTTTCGGGGCACCACCCCAGGGAGCCGCGGCATTGGTGCATGCCTTGCAGCGGTGAACGAACGCCGGGGAGAGTCCCATGGCGATGGAAAGAGAGCAGCGGAGAGCAACCCATGACAACAGGCAGCACAACACCAGCGTGGATCCAGCGGAGCAACCAAAGCTGGCAGACCATTCAGGACAATCTGCGATCCGCGGAAAAAATGCTGAATACGGCCGGCGAACTGATCCGGAAGGAATTCGAGCGCATCGAGCAGGCGGGAACGTACCGGATGCTCCCCAATCCGGAAATGGTCAAGGAATGCACGCACGACTGGATCATCGAGATGGTGAACCAGTACCACGAGGGAAAGCTCACCCTTCCCGGTCTGAAGCAGGTACTGGCCGAGCACGATCACCAGGTGCGCCCATTACTGGGCGAGGCGGATGCCAAGGTGCTCTCCGGAATCATCGAGGAAGTGGACCGCATGGTTGTCGAACGGATGGTCTCGGTTACCACCGAGCATTTACAAAAGGCAGCCCTGGAGCTCCAGTTGGCCAAGGAAGCCCGGGATTTTCTCCACGGCTATCGCGCGCGCGTGCAGGAGGCCTATACCGCAGGTCTCGGGCCAACAGTCCAGGAACGCTGGGTGGGCAAATACGGCTCGCAGCGGGCCGAAGAACGGCGGGAGTGGAGCTTTGCCGATACGGTTCAACCCCCGCCAACACGCAGCGGCAGAAAACCATAAAAGGTGCTAAAGTCTCACCTGTAGGTAGTTGGATGAGGTTCCTCACGATGGCGCATAGGGAAAGAGATACTGCCACCCGAGACGTGGTTCGGATCGCGGATTTCCCGCAATTGCGTATCCTGGCGTGGCAGCGGCATAGTCCGGAGATGGATGCCCGCGATGCGCTTGCGCTGTATGAAGCGAATTGGCGATTCATCGACCAGGATGCACTCCTGCCCGCGGAGCGGGCGCTTCTGGAGCGAATCCAGAATACCTATGGTAACGGTGTGCTGAATGTTTAAGCGCCCGCACCACCGGCTGATCGAGCAAGTTCTACAGTGCCTGAATCCCGCTCTCCTCGAAGATTGCGCCTGCCTTTTTGGCGGGGGAACCTGCATTTCCCTGCAACTGGAGGAATACCGGGAATCCCGCGACATTGATTTTCTGTGCTCGGATACCATCGGGTACCGAAACCTGCGCCGTGAAGTCTTCGAGCATGGACTGCGCCGCCTGTTTACGAAGGATGTCGAGCTTTTGCGGGAACATCGGGCAGATCAGTATGGCGTCCGCAGCATCGTCACCATGAGGGAGCCGCGGGCCGGCGAGCAGGTGCCGATCAAGTTTGAGATTGTGCATGAAGGCCGGATCCAGATCGCGGGAGCGGCAGTTGCCGGACTTCCGGTTCCCTGCCTGGTCCGTGACGATCTGTTTGCGGAAAAGCTGCTGGCCAATGCGGATAGGGGGGCCGACAGGGCCTCCCAAAACCGGGACATCATCGACCTTGCGGTCATGGAGCAGCGTTGGGGGGCGGTGCCGGAACGTGCCATGCAAAAGGCGCAGGAAGCCTATGGCAGCAGCATTTCCGGGGCGTTGGAACAAGCATCCCAATATCTGCGCGAGAATCCCGCGTGGCTGGAGCGTTGTATCACGGATCTGGATATCAATCCCGCAGCCGCCGGAATTCTGCGGCAGCATTTCCGGGGAGGGTCGGCAGTGAACGGAGAGTCTGGCGGACCAGGAGAGGATTCCTGGAGACGACAGCCGCCCCAAGAACGCGGCGGCAGAAAGCCATAATATACGCTAACGTAGTACTTGTAGTTATTTGATCTGGATGTCTCCATGGAACGAAACGAACTGCAGGACCTCATCGAGGTCGAGGAACAGCAACAACGGATACTGCAGGGTGTCCGCAATCTGCTTGCGCTGCCCGACTGGGTGCAGGCCGCCCATAGCTTTGTGACCTACAACCCGGAAGCCGTGTTGCATCAGGTACGGCGATGGTCCGCCCGTCTTGAGGCCAGCGAGAACACCGAGGGGCGCATGATTGCTGTTCTGATCGGCGCGCATCGGATCCACCGCTTCGGTGCCGGTCCCGCCATTGCTCCGGGAATCTGGATCCATGTGCTGGATGCCATAGCCTCACTGGAACACCCGGAAGATCTTGCCGGGGCCACCGGGGAAGGCCCACTGGAGCCCCGGTATTTTGCGCATGCAGGACATGAGCGCGGCGTCTGGCCATACCGCATCCTGCCGCAAGAGTGGTACAGCGAAGAAGGCCATCTTCCGGTATAGTTACCCACAGAATTTGTGGGTAACTATTGGGACAACCCGAAGACCCGCATACGGTTCAAGGACATAAAACAGCGCCTCTTTTGGCGGCATGGGGTCAACAGATGGCGATGCGTTGCCCGAATTGCGGGAGCGAAAACACCAAGGTTCTGAATACCAGGGAGCGTCCCTCCAAGCACAGCGTCAGCCGACGTCTGGAATGTCTGGAGTGCCAGACGCGCTTCACCACGATGGAATTCGTCGTGCCGGAAGGAATGCGGCCCAATCCCCAACGGCTCATCGAGCATTGGCAGGAAACGCGACAGACACCACCGACACCGGACGATTCCGACTAAATCCGCATTCGGCTATCCAGGACCGCAGAGAAAAAGCCCGACAGTCTCCTGTCGGGCTTCCGGTTTGCGCAGGGAGAAGCGCGTTACCGGCGAACGATCGCTGTGGTCAGGAAACCGGCCAGCAGGATATACGCCCCGAATATCGCCACATAGGCCATCACAGAGCCGGTACTGGCGAGAAGGTTCAGGGAATGCTGCCAGTCTTTGGGCAAAACGAACCAGGACGCAATCGTGATGCCGGGTGCCACCGCGAAAATGGACGCCAACACCCCAAAGGCCTTCAGCAACCGCCCAAAGCCATTGCGAGGGTAGCCAAAGAGCAGACACAAGGGGATGGTCAGGAATCCCACCGCAACGACGGCCACAAAGCCAAACGCATAGGCGTTGTTCAGAAACGAACTGATCGCATCCCAATGGCTGGCGATCACAGCCCATGCCAGGAAAGCCAGAGCGACCGGCCAGATCAGGTGCCAATTTTTATCTACAGTCTTTCGGTTGGCAGCATATGCTTGCAGATCCAAGTTGATGAGGGTTTTGTCTTTTTCGACATACCCATATTTGGAACGACCTGTTCGCTCACAGGGGGGCAGCCAACGCCATTCATATTCCTTTCCTTCCATCTCAGCCTCCTTTTCGGCTGTCTTTATTTGTTTGTTACTTTATTGTAGGCGGTCTCCCCGGTACTACCGGCACCTTTGCGCCCCTGACTTTGTTCGCGTTCCTGCATGGTTGTTTCGCCCCGATCGGTCGATTCACCGCCGATCCAGCCCATGACCCAGTCGGGCAGTTTGTGGATGAGGCCGAAGCTCAGATCGATGATGACAATCAGCATGAAGCAGTAGATCACCGCCTGCGCAATGCCGTCCAATGGGCCCACGAAACCTCCGGCAGAATTCGTGAATGTATCCAGTATAGCACCACCTATGGTGTGTTGCACGATCCACGCACCGGCATACAGCAAGGCCGTGCCGGCGATGAGGCCACCGACCATCAACACTGGCTTCAGTAGCAGCTGCAGGAGCAGCATCCAGCCCCGGCCGCCGCTGCCCACGACCTCATGTCCATCGGGATTCATGTGCGATATGGCCCAGAATGGTCCGGCAAAGACCGCTTCGACGAAAAAGAGAAGCAGACCGACAATGGCAAAGGTCCAGATGATGTAGGGCAGCATGGGGATCCAGACCGTCATGATGATGCCAATAGCGACGAATGCGGTGGCCAGGAGGGTGAGCAGATCTCCCAGGGGGCCTTTCGTGAAGGTAGTGATCCCCTTGGAGAACGCCTTCCCAATGCCGCCGACTTCCGATACCCCATCGACCACATTGGCTGCAGCCGCGGTTTCGTCAGCGCCTGCCTCTAAGGCATAGGTAGCGGTGCCCGCCGTCAGAAAAATGGTTCCGATATGCTCCAGCCCCAGGATGGGATTCTTGTTGCGGGGTTCGTCGGCGAGCCATTCCGTGCTCGATCCAACCGCTCCCTGAAAGACCGCATCCAGGACGCCGGCGATGGAGGCATCCGTAGCCTGCGGCATTTTAGAGGCAGGCGCGCCGTTCTCTCCGGCCGGATGGTCTGCTTCGTAAGCGGTGACGAACTGGTTCGCGCGCTGTTCCGGACGCCGGAGATAACCGCCAACATATGGCACGTCCTGGATGAGATACGCCAATCCGGGTGCCGTGCTCGTGCCGACGTTGTTGACGGCTTGTTGGGCGACCTGGTTCAGATGCATCAGCTCCCACCACCAGGCCCCCGCCGTGGCGAATCCCTGTTCGTTCATGGATTGCAAAAATTTCTGGGTCACCGGCTTCTCGGCAGCGGCGATGTTGGGAATGGCGTTGCTCAGCGTCCCTTGCTCATAGCCATGGATGAGGCTTGCGAACGTCGCCCGACTGGGTCGTTGTTGGCGATACACGATCACCTGCGCAAGAGCCTGTTCTCCGGTCAGAAGCTTCTGCATCTGCCCGGAGGACGCCTTCCAGACTGCGTTATCGATGTTGGCCTGGGTCGAGGAGCCGACTCCGGTACCGCCGTTGGAGGCGGAGCTCGGGAAGGTGATGGAGCCACAGACCGACGGGTTCGGGAGCGCCACCAATGCCGAATGCAAAAATGGACTGTTGGTTGCCAGGCCCCAATAATCCTCTTCATACACGGTCGACAACGGATGGGCGGCGTGTCCGTTCCAGAGCACATCGCCGGTATTGAGTCCAAAATTGCCGACATCCGTCGCCCACGATTGGGTTACCGTGCCGTAGGTGATCTGGTTCGTATACAGAGAAATGGGATTGGGATCCACAGCATTGATGCCAGGGATGCTGTTTGCTCCCCGGTTGACGGCCAGCATGCAGACCTGGTCAGAGAGAATGTGTTCTGCCATCCGGGTGACTTTCTGGTTATTCAGGGTCACACCACCGATCGGATCCTTGACGATGTATTGGGCAGAGAGTGCCCAGGCCTTGTCGGCCATGCCCACGGCATTGGCTTCCGCCCACACGATAGCGGGCTGGACGGCGGAATAGTTTCCGCCGCCGCCACTCGGAAATACTGGCAGTACGAAGGCTGCCGCCAGGCCGATGCGCAAGGGAATCCACAGAGCGGACCATTTCTGTCCCAGCCACTCTCCCTCATGCGTCGTTTTCAACAGACCCACGAAACCGACATAGAGTACCCAGGCCACCGCCACAAAGAGGGCCACATCGTTGACATATCCGAGCAGCACCGAAACGGCGGTGGCCGTATCGGCAGCGCCGTCGTTGCCGCCAATGCCGGTGACATGCTTGACGATCGGCCCGAGAATCATGGCCAGAGTGTTCATGAAATAGTCGGTTGTTGGGGGGGCGATACCAAACATCGGCGCGGCTCCTTTAGTGGCCAGGTCCAGAGGGGACCAGGGAGGGGGGTCTGGGGCGAGCGCTTTCCTGGCTTTTTTGTACGGCGAGAGCCCGCTCCTGCGCTAATACCGGGTCTTCCGGTGGTGCCGCCTGCGCGTCCTCTTCACTTTCGGACAGGAGATGGGCAATGAGCGCGCTTCCCAACCCGGGCATGCCGGTCAGATCCAGCGCCGCTTCATAGGCCGCATCTTCCGCAGCTGAGCTGCCTTCACTTTCCTTGGAGCGATGTTCTTCCTGGTCATCCATCATTTGCTTCCCTCACCGTAACTGGTCGTGCCGTTGTAGTAACGGGCCACCTTGGCATAGGCCGCCTGCGACTGTGTTGCATATTGCGAAGCGGCCATGGCGTCTTCCGCCATGCGCATCCGCATGGAGATGTACTGATAGAGCATTTCCTGCGACTGGAAGAGAACGACTTCCCGCAACAGGGACACAGCGCTGGTCTGTTCCGCGACGTTCTGATAGAACTTCACGTTTCCATACTGCGCCTTCTCCATGTACGACAGGTATTGCAGAAGGGAGATGTTCGCGGGCGCCTGTGGCATGCCGAGGCCCTGAACCGTTTTGTTGAGGACGGTGCCGAGGCCTTGAACGGGCTCGTGGAGTGCCGCAATCTGGTCCAGCGCCGTCTGCGCCAGGCTTTGGTCTGCCTGGTATTGCAGTTTCGCTCCGACCGCCAGTTGTCCTTCGGGAGAGTCATAGGCAGCCTTCTGCAGCGCCGGAACGGGAATCTGGTTGGTAATGTTCTGAATGAATGCCTCCCGGGCATCGGCATCCAGTGTGGGATGCTTCGGCGCGCTCATTCCGTTGCCACCCAGCAGGCTGACCCCTTCGATGTCCCGATTGGGAACGGGGGATACCGTCGCTCCTTTTGCGCAGAGTCCCGCCGTAATTTCCGACTGCGAACAGAAATCCGCGTTATGAACGGCATAGCTGGAATACAGAAAGGTGACGCTGCGCTTGGCCAACAGGCCCTGCTTGACCTGCTTGTCGACCATGGGCACCCCGGAGATGGGGTTCTGGTCGCCGAAAACGCCCGCGCCGCCGACCGTATCCGTGGCCACATTGGACTGTGCCGTGCAGGAATCCGCACCACAGGGCATGGTCGCGGGCATTTCCGTTGCTCCCTGCAGTTTGGCGATCGTGCGTCCGGTGCCATTGTCCCGAATGGCGCGAGCGGTGTAATAGCCCAGCCAGGAGACGTCCTGTGCCATCTGTTGCTGGAGGCCGAATACCTGTTGGCTCAACGCCCGAATATCCCCGCTGGAGGCGAGATTGCCGTTATAGGTGGTCCAGCAGCCGCCACCATAGTCAATGGGCTGACAACCGTGTGCCGTTGTCACACCGGACGGTACGTTGACCTGTTGCGCAGCTGGAGAAATGCCTGGTGGCTCCCCCATATAGCTCATCTTGCCGACCCAGCTCGGGGTACTGGCCCAGGCAATGCCCAGGGTCGCGGCAAGCGCGGCGAGAAGGATATGGCGTTTTTTCGGGTGTGGCATGGTGGTCATCCTCAACTTCCGGGGAACAGGGACTGGTACATTCCGGACGAACTGTTCTTGCCGTTGCTGTCCTGGGTCGGAGCGAGCTGCTTTTGCTGCACCAGGCTCATCGACGGGAAACTGCCCCCACCGGAGGAACTGGTCGTCGTCGGCAGGGTGGAACCCGACGATGTGACATCGGGATTGCAATCGTTTTGCGTCTGGCCGAACAACTGCTCGATGGTCTGGAGAATCTGCTGCCCCTGCGACCCAATGGGCAGGGAATTCAGATCGTCCAGAATGGTCTGGAAGGAACTCACGTTGTTGACACACTGGCTTCCCCGTACCGCTTCTACCGTCGGGTTGCTCACTTCCGGTCTCAGGGCGTCATCTTGTGCCACCGCATTTTTTGCGGCGACGGCGTTTGCGGCGGCATCGATCGGGCAAGTGGTGGAATCCGCCCAGGCCAGGGCCGGCGAGAGGATGCAGGCGAGACAGAGAACAAGGCGCGCTTTCTTCATGGGTATTTCCTGTAGGGAGTGGAGGCGGTCGGAGACACCGGCGTACAGTGGGCAAAGTTCAGGAAATTCGTGACATAGGCCAGGGTGTGCGGATGACCCGCGAGGACCTGCTGATAATTGTTGTGGTCGGCAGCGACCTGCTGGGCGAGTCCCAGGCTTTTGCTATAGCACACAGGAATCGCCGCCGGATCGAGCGCGCCGATGAAAAGCTTCGCACAAGCCACCTGCTCCTGAATGCCCATACGGATGCTGTGGCTGGGACTCGGAATCGGCGTTTGATGGTTCGGCAGACGGGGCCAGGCAGTGGCGGTCGGGCCGTTATAGCCTTTGATATCGTCGAATGGGGCTTCGGCGACCTGCTCTTCGGCGGGCGGTAGCGTTTGCATCAGTCCGAGCGCCCGATTCGGAACCGGGGCACCCACCGCGTCAGGATTGCCGTTCGACTCGTTGTGCATCTCGGCGGCCGTGAACAACGGCGGCATATAGCCACCATCCACCTGCGCCGAAATCGACGAAATCAAGGAGGACCAACGTCCCACACTAGGGTCCTGGGAGGCCCAGTCGGGATCATGGCACACATAGGCAGGACCGATGACCGGTTTGGTCACACCCTCGATGATCGCCACCCGGCGATCGACCGCCGCCTGCGCCGCCTGACAGGTTGGACAGTCGGGATTGCACGTCGTCGCGGCGACGGCCAGCGGACTGGCCAGGACGGCCAGGCCCAGGACTCCCCACCGACAGATCCGCCTCACAGCCGGCTGGCCTGCCGCATGGCTACCGGATTCAGCAGTAACCGGAGAACCGCATCGATCTGCACGGCACTGGAAATCTCCTCTGCCGCCCGACGCGCATCCGGACTCCCGCCCTCGGCGGGGACTTCCGTGAGATCCCGATGCTGCTGGTAGGTGGTTGCTGCATAGGAAGACGTATAGGCGGTCAAGGTTTTCATCTTGCCCAGAGAAATGCGAGCCTCCAGATCCTGCTCGGAGATCAGGCACTCGCTGACAAAATCCTCGACTTCCCTGACAAATTGCGCTGGTTCCATTGCCGCAGTTCTCCTCATGGTTCTCTTCTGTTGTATCGGACTCCCACCTTTTTGCTTTGGGAAATTGCCAGGCCCTTGCGAGCCCCTGGACCCGCCCGGCGACGGACGGTTTTCCGAAAAGAAAAAAGGCGGATTTTCCCCATCAACAGAGGGAATGCGACAGAGACAAGGACATCCGCAATGGCCCAATTGCCCGATCTTCCCGAAACACTCACCGACAGGTTGCGGAACTATGTCGAACAGACCCTTACCGCCATGGAAACTGCCGCAAAAATTCCCTGGATGGACGACGATCATCGGGCGGATCTCTGGCAAATTGCCTTGCTGGCCCGCGGTATCCACACGCTGTCCCGCGCAGATCAGGAAGTGGTGTTCCATCGTTTGGGAGAGGCCACCGACGCCGCTCCAGCGCGGGATCGATCCAGCGTGGAGTTGCTCTATCACACGGTCGAGGCGCTGAACACTGCCGGCGACAGCATCGCGACGCCCGATACGGGCAACGCCCGCGATGAACGACTGGGCAATGTGCCAGACCATCTCCTCAAGGACTGGCGAAATGCCTTGTCGACAGCTCTGGTGCAGCACATCCGGGAGATCCGTGAAGATGCCTATCCGCTGGCCCAGAATGCCCTCCTCCTCTTTGCCCGTGACGTCAGTGTCGGTTGGGGACTGAGCGATACCGAGTTGCAGCAGAGCATCGACACGGCGCAGGCGTTTTATTTTGAGTATCCAGAGGATATTCAGAATCTCGCGGCGGTGACCCGGACCGCCGTGCGGGAAGTCGGTTTTGACTGGCTCGGCTTCCGCGATCTGGTCATCGAGGATCGCTGCCGAGCGCGGTTTGCTCCCACGTCCGGCGACCGGCAGCAGCCGCCGTCCGATGCAGAACCTGCGGTACCGCCCGACGACGATCCCGCCCCGTCTGACCATGCGGAAAACGCCCATTCCCCGGCGCATGATGGGGATGCGAAAGGCGAAGCTCCCGATGCCCGGGCGGAAGAGGATCAGGCCATTTTTCACGATGAGGTACTTCCCGATTCGGAGGGCATCCTCGATCTGACCGATGACGATCCGCATCCACTCGATCCGCGAGAGGAATACCACACGCGCGGTACCTGGCCCGGCGACTCCGGCAGCTTCCGCCAGAAGAAATCCTCGCGGGACCACGATCAGCAAAAGGCGCAGACGGCTGTGGACCCCGATCCGATACACCGTCCCTCGTTTCAGGAGCCGACAAACCCTGCCGGAAGTCACACCGGCCAGAAACATTTCCGCCAACAGGCAGGGGATGTTGCGAATGGCAGTACGGTCCAGGTGCGGTCCACCTTCCTGTCCGGCGTGGGCGAAGGCGTTGGTGGACTGCTTGCCGGCACTGGCGGCCTCTTCGCCGGTGTGGGCTCGGTACTGTCCCGCTTTGCGCCCCGTCCGGAACCTTCCCTGCTTCGCTGGCAGGAACGCCGCGCGGATCGCGAGCAGCGCCGGGAGCAAAAGGCGCGCGAACAACCGTACCGGCAGGCGGAGCGGTTTCTGGACCGCTTCAACCAGCGCCTCGATCTCCTGCGCGCCGATGGCCGGGTACAGGAGACCTTCCGAACCATCGCGGAGGACCGAAAACAGCGCGCGGATGCCGTTCAGGACGGCGCCAATGCCAGGATCCAGCAGGCGCGGCACGAGGCATTCACCAATGCCCAATGGGAAACGGCCTTGGAGCGACACCCGGACTTGCGACACTCCCTTACGGCGCTGGAGGCCGATGCCGAACAGCTCCCGGAGAAAATCGTCCCGGCCATTCTGGCTCTCGAAGAAGGTGACGAGATGTCCCGCAGCCAGCGGGAAGGCCTTCTCGCCAAGCTCGACCGGGCCAAGGCACAATCGGATGATTTGCCGCCCAGCGTGCCCGGCCAGAAATCTCTGGCCGACCGCATGCAGGGCATCCTTGCTGCCATCCAGAACTTTCTTGCCCGGATTTTTGGCGCCCCGCAGCCTGCTCTGACACAAAACACCAACGGCGAGGCGACATCGAAGCCTGTGCAGCGTCAACGGCAACGGCCCTGATGCCATGGCTTTTTTGTTGATTCCTGGAAACGTGCAAAAATGAACCCGAACGAGGGAATGCCGGAGAATGCCATGCGACCAGGAACGATTGAGCGGGAAATTCGGAATCTGTTACGGGAGCGCCCGGAGACTACGGTGTTTTTACGCTCGGACTTTACGGAGGCTCTGCCGCAATATAGCCGTACCGGGATGGACAAAGCACTGGGACGAATGGTCGAGCGCGGGGAATTCCTGCGCATCGGCTACGGACTTCTGGCGCGAAGCGAGGTCCGCGATAGCCGATTCCTGCCCGGAGAACAGGTAACCTGCCTCACCAAATCTTTCTATGCTACGGCCAGGGAAGCCCTCGATCGCCTCGGTGTGCCCTGGGATCTCGATCGTGCCACGAAGGCCTACAACAACGACGAGAGTACGCAGGTTCCGTTTGCGACAGCCTTCAACGTGGGGAACAGTCGCATTACCCGAAAAATCTCCCTGAACAGGGCCACGCTTCGTTACGAACGTGGGAGCGACGAGCCGCGGACGCTCCGGCCCTCCAAAGGCGGACGCAAGACGCCATGAGAGAGATCACCGAAGACGACAAGGCGGATATCCAGGAACTGATCGATACGCAACTGCTCGGGTCGCTCCGGCCGGCGGCACTGGAGAAGGACATTCTGGTTCGGCACGCCATCGTCGTGGTCTACCAGGCGGCTCACTCCCAAGGTATCGACGTGGTCTTTGCCGGTGGCACCGCGCTCAGCCAGGCGCGGGGGCTGATCCGGCGCATGTCGGAAGATGCCGACTTCCGCCTCGTGGTTCCTGCCGATGTGCGTGCGGCCGGGAAGAATGCCATCCGTAAATATGGTTCGGAACTCAAGGCGGCCATGATCCAGGCCCTGCAACAGGACGGCTTCCCCCTCGAGGGCGAGGCGATGCGTGCCCGCAACGGCAACCAGTACCTGCGCGGCAATTTCCAGTATCAGGCGCAGTTCCCGCCAGACGAATCGCTGCGGCAAAGCATCAAGCTGGAACTGATGGCCATCGATCCGGTGGCCCCGATAGACCGTCTGCCCACGTACAGCATCGTCGAACGGCTCAAGATGGATCATGGAATCCCGCTTTCGGAGCGCCCTTCCCTGCCGGTTCTCGGCATTGAAGAGACCGCTTCGGACAAGCTCGTGGGATATCTGCGGCGTACGGCAGCCTACCGTGCTGAAGCCAACCGTTTCGCCTACGATGACCGCCTGGTGCGCCACCTCTACGACATGCACGCCATCGTCCAGCAGACGCCAGACTATGAACACCTGCACACATCGCTCCGGTCGTTGCTGGCAGAGACCATCCGCAAGGATCAGGAGACCTACGGCAAGGAGTTTCCGGCCTTTCAGGAAGAACCTTTGGCCGTGCTCCTGGGCGAAACGGAGCGTCTGGATGCACCAGACGTGCGGGAACGCTATGGCCGATTCTGTCAGGATCTGCTCTATGGGGAGATTCCGGATTTCGATTCCGTGGTCGGGAGCTTTCGGAAAATCGTGGCGGACACCATAGGACGGCTGTCCCCGGCAGAGTTACGCAGGACAACACCCACGACTTTCCCGAAGCTCCACAAGGAGAATCTCATGCTGACGAACACCGCCGAAACCTCTGCACAGGGATCCCAAACCACCGACCGGGAGCGCCTGCGCGAACTGGAGCCTCTGAACAAGCCACTAGACAAGTTTGCCTTCCTGCAGGAGCGGTTCAACCGGGATCCGCAGATACAGGAGGCCATCCAAAATGCCGAGAAATACGGTATGACGCACAAGGCGGCGATTCACCAGGCCATCGACCAGAATCCGGGATTGCAACAGCAGTTTCAGCGATTGCACGACTACTACACCCGAACCGTCCAGCCCGCGCTGGACCGACATCTGGAGATCACCAGCCAGCTACAGGATCCGCAGTTGCGCTCCGATGCGGAAGGCGCATTACGCGCCCGGGTCCAGGGGATGAGCCAAGGGGCACAACACTGGCCAAGTCCGGACACGCTGGCCCAACCGGGCGCACAGGCATCGCACAAAACCGGTCTTGGCGATCTTCTGGCGCGATTCCTGCAAAAGATCCTCGATCGCATCTCCGGAAGGGATGTGACTGCGGGTCAGGCGCAACGGCGGGAATTGTCTCATACGCAGCAATCTCGTGACGGGATCGGAGAAACGCTCAAGACCGGGATCGAAATTGCCTCGGCCGTTGCCGCGCCGGAGGCCTATGTAGCACAGAAAGCGGTGGAAGCCGGAGTTTCGCAGGCGGCAGGAAATCGTCCCAAACCAGGGCGCAAGTGAAAGGAATCGAACGATGACGATGGATGTTGTGAAGGCGCATGCGCAGCTGCTCGATAAACTGTTGGTGCACATGGATGCCGTATTTTCCACGGCAGTGGACCATCCCAAGCTCTCGGAACCAGACCGAACCGTCGCCGCCGAAATGCTCTTGTGGGTGCGCGACGGACGGTTTTTGTGCAGACAGATTCGGGAATCCCCAGAGTATGATCCTGCCCCAGACGATCCTTTGGCGAGCTCCATGACGGTTCTCGGTCAGCAGATCACCGATATCATGCGCGAACTGCGCAAGCTGCAGCTCTCCTCGCCGGGAGCTCCTGAACGATTGCGGGCCTTGCTCGACGCGCAATCGGAAACCGGCTAAGGGAGGAGGACTCGGTGTTTCACGAACGTTTCCCGGAAACCACGGGCCTGCGCTATATCGGGGAGATTTACCAGTCCCTGGATTACGGCCTGGCAGCACAGGATCAACGTGGGGCACCGCCGCCCGACGCGGTGGAACCTCTGGCCAGGGCTCGTGCCCTGCGCGAGGTTCTCGAACGAACGATTCGCCGCTCCTGGTTTTGCATGCAGGGCATCTCCGAACCGGGTATGGTCCCCAAAGCACCCGATCTATTGGCGGTGCTCTCCAGGACGTTAACCGACACCCCTGAAAAGATGCGCATGAACGGCCTGTTCCTGTTGCTGGCAGTGGGCGCACCCGTCGACGATGCGGTATTCCGGGAAATGGCCCTGCGCTATTTCCGCAGTCCCAGACACGCTCTTCCGCGACCAGAGTCCATAGAGCAATGCCCCCTGCTCTATCCAGCCACCCGCGGCATGGAACGGTTACAGGAGCTTCGGAAGGCAGCGCAGGCATATCAGGCGCAACCGGAAAGCCATGACGAATTCCCGCAGAAACTACGGCAGGCCGTACCGGAAATCTTTGCGGCAATCTATGCCATCCAGCATTATCTTGCGAGCGGCGATACCGGGGACCGGCAGGCACAGGGACTTCGGGCTCTCGATCGGGAACTGCAGATTCTGGAGGAAGCGGGACGCGAAACGCGAGTTTCGCCGCAGACCCAGAGAACCTTTGGCGAAGTGCTCGGAGAAATCCGGGCGACCTTGCCAGTCCAGGAAACGGATTCCAGCCTGTACCTGAAACTGTCCCGGGACATCCTGCGCAAGCAGGCTCCCGAACCCGTCTCCCGAGTGCAGCGGGATGGGGTGGAAAATGCCAATGCACACGAGGCAGCACCACCTCCCCCGCGCAAGCCTGGAGGACCACGGCGGTGAACCGCAGCTGGGTGGATGAAACCCGCGATGCCGCTCAAGGGCAGTGGCGGACCATCCTCTCTGCGCTCGGAATCGAAGTGCCGCCCACTTCCCGCAAACATGGCCCCTGCCCGGGATGTGGCGGCAAGGATCGCTTCCGCTTCGACGACAAACAGGGACGGGGTACCTTTCTGTGCTCCACCGGCGGAGGAGAGCCGATCGCCGGCGATGGATTCTCCCTGATTCAGCACGTACATGCTTGCCAATTCCTGGATGCCGCCCGTCAGGTGGCCAACATTCTTGGGGTCGACCCGCAACGAAGCCAATTACTCGTCCCTACCAAGGCGCAACAAATCAGTCGCCATCGGGTGCAGGTCAGCCGGATGCTCAAGGAGGACTATGAGAAGGCGGCAAAGGTCGAGCGGGCCAAAAAGGCGATAGAAAGCACCCTGCTGGGCTGCAAGCCATTGCAGCAGGTGCCCGCCGTGTGGAAGTACCTCACCGAGTCGCGCGGGATTCCCGCGAAGTACCTAAAAGCGAGCGACGACCTGGTTGCCCATCCGGGCCTGGAATACTATTGGAAGCCGACCCGCGACCAACCGAGCCACTCCCTGGGCATTTTCCCGGCTCTGATTGGCGTTTGCCGCAGCCTCACTGGGGAGATCATGACCCTGCACCGCACGTATCTCTCGCCGCATGGCCAAAAGCTCGCGCTGCCGGATCCCAAACAGGTAGGCGATACCCTCCCCGCTCGCAAGCTTATGGGCACCGCCGGAGATCATCATTACGTAATTCCGATGTTCCAGCCGTTGCAGGAACGTCTTGGCGTCAGCGAAGGGATTGAAACCGCGCTTTCCGCAGCAATTCTCAACGATCTTCCTGCACATGCCGCGATCGATTCCGGCAAACTCATCCATTTCTCCCCGCCTCTGGGAGTCCATACGCTATTTATCTTCGCCGATGATGATCCGGCCGGCAGACACAGCGCCGAATCGCTCAAACAGCGTCTGGCCATCGAGAGACGTGACATGCGGGTATCGATCCGCTATCCCCGGCAGATGGGCGCCATGCCGGGGATGGACTGGAATGATCTGCTGCTCCAGGGAGCTCCACAGAAGCATCTGGCCAAACCAAAACCCTAAGGAGGGGCATTCCCAGAATGGTCCCCACCGGGAACCATCCTGAACTCTTACTACGCAGTGCTGGTTTCAAATTCAACGGATGAGGACCACATCCACGCCATCGACATCCGCCCAGGCGCGGTCGGCGGTAAGCACCACAACACCCAAACGCTTTCCCAGCGCCAAACAAGCGCGATCCCCGATGGAGAGGCCGAAGCCACGAGTCCCTGGACGGAGCCTGGCAATCTCCATGGCATCGTCTGGCGTCAGCGGAAAAATCATCAGCACGTTGCCCAAAATTCCCCGCTGCGTCAGCTCCGCTTCCAAGGTCTCCGGAGATACGCCAATCTCCGCGACTTTGGATAACACCTCGGCCCAATTCAGTGCACTCATACCACAATCATCGGTCAACGCTTTCTCGACAGTATCAGCACCGGGCTCTGCATTCAGATAAGCCAGCAGCGCCGATGCGTCCAGCTGCATATTCTGGACCATCGTGGGCACCGATTCTGATGCATCGTGGGCGGTCATTCTGATCGATCGTGGGCACTGATTCTGGTGTGATCGTGGGCA
>NZ_JBYCKU010000050.1:0-33422 GCF_057473545.1 Acidithiobacillus sp. TH-A67 | reverse complement strand
GGCTGTTCTTTCATGAGATAGATGCAGATATTGGTGTCCAGCAAGTAGCGCAGCATCACCAAGATCTTTCTGCCTCGACAAACTCCGGTCGCTCAGCGCTGTGCTGTGGGCGCAATGCAGCAAACAGCGCGGGAAGCGATTCCAGGGAACTCACTTCGGGCTCCACGATGAGCCGGTTCCCCTCCCGGATCACGACCAATTTTGTCTGCTTCGGAAACGCCATACTCACAGGGATGCGTACAGCTGGCGAGTTCCCTGCCATGAATTGGCGGGTATGAAAGACCTTTTGCATTTTCCCCTCCTGAAGCTACAGGTTACAACATGACGTTATCACCTTGATGGGGTCTCTACAATGCCAAGTCCAATTCCCTTGCGCCACAGCTATCCCCAAAGCCAGCCAGATGCCTGCCGATAGCCATCGCCGCGAGATTTCATTCTTCCGGATCATTCTTTACCTCCGTCTTTGCGGCCTCTTCCAACAACGAGCGGATCAGCTCTTTCCGCCCCATTTGCCGGATCGACATCAGTTGCTGGAACTTCTCTTCCATCTCCGGTTCCAGCCAGAGATCAATGCGCACAAATCCTTCCTCCCGAGCGCGCTTGCGATAGGCAACTACCCGCTGGCGTTGTCCCTCCAGGGCCTCTGGCAGCCTGGGCTTACCCACTCCGCCACTCCCCTCTTCCCGATTCCGCGTCAGCATCGAGGTGCAGCAGTTCTCCTGGCGCGCTTTGGGTTCCCGTCTCCCGGAGACGGTCTCGATCTCCTGCCCTGCATTCATGCTTTCTCTCCCAGCCTTTTTGCGTCCCAGGGAAAACCGGATGTAATCCCCATTCGACCAATGTACCGCAAAGTGTACCGGCAGACTTGGCAATAGCCAGAGCAGACGCAGTCCCCCCAACAGTGTCACGAGCCCCACAAAATGCCAGTACTCCGGATGCCGCAGGGCCGGCGCCCAATTCTCCGGCAAAAAGTATCCGGCAACGTACCCATAGAGCCACCACGGAATCGCCACGATCCCCAGATAGAGACCCACCGGGATCGCCACAACAAGCAGCCCGGTCACCGTCCAGCGCAGGATCTTCCAGCTGCCATAGAGCCACATCGCTACCGCCTCGAGGAGACGGTCCGACAGGGTAGGTTGGTAGATCTTCATCTTTCCCTCCTGGGCGCGCTTCCCGGGTGCTTGCGGGGTATCGGATAGAACATCGTCAGACTCCTTTTACAAAGAGCTTGCAATCGGAGGGCAATTGACCAAAGTTAATCAACCGCGGCAGGTAAATCCTGAGCAACTCCAGACCCCGATGCAAAGGGCTCCTAAGCGCGGTGTAAACGCGTGGGATTCAGGGTCTGTTACCTATTCATAGAGGGCTCTGATGTGTCGGTCGGAGCCTTTTATATTTTGAGGCGATGACAGCTCACATTTACTTGGACGAAAGCGGAGACCTTGGTTGGCAGTTTGGTCGCCCATTCAAGCGTGGTGGATCAAGTAGATATTTGGTCATCGCAGCGCTTGTTGCGCCACCTGACAAGGATATGGTGACAGAAAGGTGCATCCGAGGTCTTCACAAGGCACGAGGCTGGAGTAGCGCCAAAGAAAAGAAATGGTCAGCCATGACCCCGACTGGCCGCAGCGCGTTTGCGAAAGCTGCTCTAGCCATTCCCAATAAACGCCAGATATTTCTTACCACGCTATTGTAGTCAAAAAATGCAACGTCCTGGACCACATCAGGGCCGATCCGAGTAAGCTCTACAACTATATGGTCAAGCTCTTGGACGCCATGACGAAACATGATCGCGTGATATTTGTTCCAGACCCACGGTCAACCAAAGTTGAGTGCGGCAACAGCCTACATGACTATCTACAAACGGAGCTTTGGTTCAAGCGCCCAAGGGGCGACCAAGGACCGAAAACGGAACGTGGATGGCTGAGGAGGAACCAGTAGTGCAACAGAATGCTGCATTACTGGAGTACCAGAAAAGTGTCGTCCGTCCCGTTGTTGCCGCCAAAGCCGCGCAACTTCTGAGACCTCGCGGATGCTTAAAAATTCGGAATTCTCATGCGCGTAAGGGTAGCGGCCATTTTGTCAGCTGTACGCGCGAGGGGATGTACCACCCAAGCGAGGCTATTTCTGGCCGAAACAGAGGCACTCCTTCTAGGCCACTGCCCCAGCACCCACACTGCCGGAGCTTTTTTGTGTCTGTCACCCTGACGGGGGTGAGCCGCGACACCTGATCCAGAGTCGTCAGAAAAACTCTCAAGCGATGTCACCGGGTAAGACTTCACCCTTGCACGGAACTTAAGCCATATCAAACTCAGGAAGTTATGCTTCATGTTTGGCGGAGAGGGTGGGATTCGAACCCACGGTACCCTTTTGGAGTACACAGCATTTCCAGTGCTGCACCTTCGGCCGCTCGGTCACCTCTCCGTAGAGGCGGGAGTGTAGCCTAGTTGTGCGACGCAAGCAATCGAGACTAGAAGGCCAGGATCTCGCGCTTCTGTCCTTTGGGCAGGCTGGCTATGATGCTTTGGATACGGGTCAGGATTCCAGAACGGTCGTTGGTGAAACGAATGCCGATGGCTGGCGGGTGACCTTCACGGTTTTCCTTGGGCATGACCCAGATCACCTTACCTTGCAGCGGAGTACGCTGGCCATTGTCAGGCAAGGTGATCATCAATAGCACGTCGGTCCCCATGGGCAGCAGGTTCGGGGTTTCGATCAGTATCCCTCCACCCCGTACCTGCGGCAAAAAATAGCGCTGCACCGACTCGGCATCGCGCAGTACCACCGAAAGCGCACGGGCACTGGAATCCAATGTACTCATTCTTCTCTTTCTCCCCAAAACCAGCACCAGAGCAGACGCTCAAGACGCATGGGTATTTGTAGATTCTGGCGCAGATCAACAGCGAGACGCAACCAAGCCTGGTACTCTTTCCATAACTGCGTTGGCGACCAACTCGCCGCCCGCGTCGAAAGCGCTTGCGCCCGCAAAGAGGTTTCCAGACCTTGTTGTAGTCGAAAAATTTGCGTATACAAGCCCAACATCAACTCTCGCAGCAACAAGACGCGTTCTTCATCCTTGCTCCACTGCCCCACCAGCCGCCATAACAACTCAAGTCGCGGTGTTTTGCTGAGCAATTGCGTCTGTGCCTCCTGCAACTCTGGCCAGACGCCGCTGTTGACGAGTTCCAGAGCACGCGCTGGGCGATCGGCATAGCGCTGGGCGAGGGCGTTTACATCAGCAGCATCGACTCCCTGTGCGCGAAGATAACGGGCACAGGCGTCAACTTCATGCAGAGGTGACTCGAGGCGCTGGCAGCGCGAACGAATGGTCGGCAAAAGGCGCACGGGTGCAGCGCTCAGCAACAGTATGCGGGCACGTAGCGGTGGCTCTTCCAGACCCTTGAGCAGGGCGTTGGCTGCTGCCATGCTCATCTGTTCTGCAGCGATGATCCGCAGCACCCGTAAGGGACCAGACTGCGGGGTGTAAGCCAGGACGTCCAACGCTTCGCGTATTTGTTCGATGCCCAGAGTCTTGCCATTACTTGCCTGCAGAGTCAGGTAGTCTGGATGATTTCCCGCATCCAGCAACTGACAGGAAGGGCAAGTACCGCAGGCCTCCTCAGCAGCCCGGTGACAAAGCCAGAGGCGCACGAGTCGTTCCGACCACGCAGCCGCGAGGCTATCCGCCGCCGCCTCGAGCAGCAGAGACTGTGGAAGCCCCCGCGCACGATCGGAAGCCAGCCAGGCCGGTGCGCTAAAATAGGAGATCGCTGCGTTATCCATGATCCGATTGGCGTGGGGGTATCCGCGCCAGCAAAGCCTTCCGTAGCTGCTCTTGGACCTGTGGCAGGGACTGACTGGCGTCGATGCGGCAAAAACGCTTTGACATCTCCGCAGCCCGCTGTGCAAAAGCGGCTTGCGCCCGGCGGAAGAAGTCGATGCTCTCTCGTTCCATGCGATCGGGCCGACGATCGCGAATGCGCTCAGCGGCAACCTGGGGATCGATATCGAGCCAGAACGTCAGATCTGGCTGACGCGAAATACCGGCCCAACGCGAAAGCTCCTCGATACGCGCAAAGGGTACCCCACGCCCGCCCCCCTGATAGGCAATAGTCGAATCCTCGTAACGATCACAGAGCAGGACCTTGCCCGCCGCCAGCGCCGGCAGGATACGACTGCGCAGGTGATTCCGCCGCCCGGCATAGAGCAGCAGCAGCTCCTCTTCCACATCCAGTTGCAGATCAGGATTGAGAAAGATCGCGCGCAGGGCTTCACCCAGTGGCCCACCACCCGGTTCGCGACTGCGCTCCACGGTATAGCCGAGCGTCTCGATCTGCTCGGCAAGAAAAGGCAGAACGGTACTCTTGCCAGCCCCTTCTATCCCTTCGAGAGTTATGAAAAATCCCGAGTCATTAGTCATTTTTGACACCCGCCTGAAGGTAGCGTCGGATCTGCTGCTGATGTTCCGCAAACCCCGCTGAGTAGTGATATTCGTTGCCCTTGGCGATGAAGTAAAGGTCGTCTCCAGATGCCGGGTGCAGAACCGCCGCCAGGGCCTGCTGCGACGGCATGGCGATCGGAGTTGGCGGCAGGCCGCTATGCAGATAGGTATTGTACGGACTTTGCACCTGCATCTGCGCCGGCTGGAGATGACCATCATAGGCCTTGCCCAACGCATAGATTACCGTGGGGTCGGATTGCAGCGGCATCCCTATCCGCAAGCGGTTGAGAAAGACGGCCGCAATGCGTTGTTGCTGCGCCAACGGGGCACCTTCACGTTGCACAATGGAGGCCAGAATCAGCGCCTGATAGGGGTCGTTCAGTGGCAGATTGGGCGCGCGCTGCGCCCACAACTTGTGCAGGGTCTGCTGCATGGCCTGGGCGGCCTGGCGTAGTAGAGTCAGGGCCGGTTCACCGGGCACGTAGCGATAACTCTGCGGCAGCAGGCAGCCCTCGGCATGCTGTCGTGCGGCGGCCATCGGTCCCAACAATCTGGGCAATTGTGCTGCCGTGGGGATCCCCTTGGAGTCCAGATAGGGGGCGTGCTGCAGTTGTTGCAGCACCTGCGGCAGATTCATTCCGGGCACGATGGTAAACAGCAGCGGCCGCGAGCGCCCAGCCCGCAAGGTCTCGAGCACTTCTGCCATACTCACCCGTCCGCGAAACCTATAGAGGCCGGCGTGTAGAGGCGGACGCCCCTCCACCTGCCAGAGGAGTCGGAACAGCACGGGGTTCGGCAACAAACCCTTTCTGTGCAGCTCCTGAATACTCGCATCAACGCTGGCTCCCAAGCGGATAGGCACTTCCTTTCCCGCTGCTGGCAACGCAAAGGGGTGGTAGAGACTCCATAGCGCCCAGCCGAGCAGCGCAAAAATCGTGAAGAGGACAAGCAGGGCCAGGCGTGGCAACCAGGATCTCACGTTGCCTCCGGGAATAATCCCAGCTCGCGATGCCAAGCAGCCAGACGCTGCGCCAAGCTACCCTCAGCGCCGGGGAGGCTGCGATCTTGCCATCGTTGCACCGGCCAGAACCCAATCAGACTGTTACAAAAGAGGATTTCTTCTGCCTCTGCCAGCACAGTTGGCGTTTCTCGTACGGTCTGTACGGCAAGTCCCCAGCCTTCCGCCTGACGTAGAATTGCATCCAGTTGAATTCCACGGATTCCGCCATTGTGCAGATCCGGGGTATAAAGCGTGTCCCCGCGACGCCAGAGGACGTTGCTCTGGATACCCTCGCGCAGGCATCCTTGCTGGTCGCAGAGCACAGCCTCCTGCCACGCCTGCGGCAACGCGCGACGTGCCATGATTTGATTGAGACGATTCAGAGACTTGAGCGCCAGATAGGGCGCACCGCATTGCAGAGGGACCGTGGACAAACCCGCACGGATGCCCTCCTGCCAATGGGTTTCGGGTCGAGTGGGCCAATCCTGCACCAGGAAGATGAGCTGTCCCGCACTTTTCTTAGGCGTGGCATAGCCTTGGCCATCTCGGCGAAGCAACAGGATCTTCAGCACCAAACGCCGAGACGTCACAATAAGAGGGGACCCCTCCAGCAGGTCCTGCCAATGGGCCAGCAGTGTGGCAACATCCGGGACGGCAATTCCCAAAACCGCGGCACCCTGGCTCAGCCGATGCAGGTGCTGCTGCCAAAATAAAGGTTGCGAGGAAATGACGGCAATGGTCTCGAAGAGTCCATCGCCATACTGTACGGCACGTGCGAACGGGAGCGAGTAGGCAGGGTCCTGGAAGACGCCATCGACACTGCAGGCGAGGACCGTCACAGGTCCTCAGTCGTGGAACTTGCGGAATACGAGAGTGCTGTTGGTACCGCCAAAACCGAAGGAATTACTCAACGCAACCTCGACAGACTGCTGCCGGGCGACGTTGGCGACATAATCCAGATCACAACCCTCGCTCGGCTGTTCCAGATTGATGGTGGGCGGCAGGATGCCATTGTGGATCGCCAGCGTAGTAAAAACCGCTTCAATTCCACCGGCAGCGCCGAGAAGATGCCCGGTCATGGACTTGGTAGAACTCATCGCGAGCCTCTTGGAGTGCTCGCCAAATACCGCTTTGACCGCTTCGGTTTCGGCCAGATCACCCAGCGGCGTCGAAGTACCATGAGCATTGATGTAGTCCACGGCATCCGCTGGCAGGCCTGCATTGCGTAGGGCTACCTGCATGCAGCGCACAGCTCCCTCGCCCCCACTGGCGGGTTGCGTCATGTGATAGGCATCAGCACTCATCCCGTAGCCCACCAACTCGGCATAGATCTTCGCGCCACGGCGTTGCGCGAACTCGAGTTCTTCCAGAATCAGGATGCCGGCACCCTCAGCCAAAACAAAGCCGTCGCGCCCCTCGTCCCAAGGACGACTCGCCTTCTCCGGAACATCATTTCGGGTCGACAACGCACGGGCAGCAGAAAACCCTCCCAATCCCAGAGGGCTGATGGCAGCCTCCGCACCACCAGCGATCATCACATCGGCATCACCGTATTCAATGAGCCGTGCCGCGTCACCGATGGAGTGCGTTGCAGTCGAGCAGGCAGTCGCCATGGCAATGTTCGGGCCCTTCGCACCGTACAGTATCGATACATGACCAGACACCATGTTAACGATACAGCGCGGGATGAAGAATGGGGAAATGCGCCGCGGCCCACTCTCGGTCACCACGGAGTGCTCGGACTCGATGCCTGGCAGGCCACCGATACCACTGCCGATGGAAACGCCGACGCGTTCGGCAATTTCCGGGGTAATCTTGAGTCCCGAGTCTTCCATTGCCTCCATGCTGGCGGCGAGGCCGTAATGGATAAACAACTCCATTTTGCGGGCTTCTTTGACGGGCAAATACTGGCCGACATCGAAGCCTTTCACTTCACCAGCGATCTGCGAGGCATAGGCCTCCGGATCGATGCGCGTGACCCGGGCAATGCCACTGCGGCCGTGGACGATGCTGTCCCAAGAGGCGGCCAAACCAATCCCGACCGGAGAAACGATCCCTAGACCGGTAACCACGACACGTCTTTTCAACGCAGACACTCCAAACCGAACGGAGAAATGATCTCAGGCATCCTGCTTGGGCAGATGCGCGCTGACGTAGTCGATGGCCTGCTGCACCGTAGAAATCTTTTCGGCCTCTTCGTCGGGAATTTCGCAGTCGAATTCTTCTTCCAGGGCCATCACCAACTCGACGTTGTCGAGGGAATCGGCACCCAGATCGTCAGCGAAGGACGCTTCGTTGGTGACCTCATCTTCATTCACACCCAGTTGCTCGACGACCACTTTCTTTACACGTGCTGCGATATCATCCATGGGAGAAACTCCTCAGTTGGTAAAAATTATTTTCGGCGGAATTGGACCACAGCTGGCGCGGTCCTGTAAAGGAAAAAGGCATCATCCCATCCACAACCCGCCATTCACCTGCAGGGTTTCGCCGGTGATATAGGCAGCTTGCGCAGAAGCTAGGAAGGCGACGGCGGCTGCCACATCCTGCCCGCTACCCAGGCGGCCAGCGGGAATCTGTTGTAACAGATGCTCACGCTGCGCCTCGTTCAGGACGGCGGTCATATCGGTGGCGATGAAACCTGGGGCGACACAATTGACAGTGACTCCGCGCGCCGCGACCTCGCGCGCCAGGGCGCGGCTGAAGCCCATGACCCCCGCCTTGGCGGCGGCGTAATTGCTCTGCCCGGCATTCCCCATCATCCCCACCACCGAAGTAATGCTGATGATGCGCCCATATTGCGCCTTGATCATGTCGCGCACACAGAGCCGGCTGAGGCGGTAGACTGCGCGCAGATTGGTTTGCAGCACCCGGTCCCAGTCCTCGTCCTTCATACGCAATAGCAACTGATCGCGGGTAATCCCAGCATTATTCACGAGGACGCTGGGGGCCCCTAGCTCGGTCCGGATCTGCGCCAACGTGGCATCCATAGCGGCGTCATCGGTCACATCGAGAACATAACCCCGCCCCTGCTCCCCCAGTTTTTCGCAGAGGGCCTCTGCCCCTGCGGCACTGGTCGCGGTGGCGGCAACCTGGGCACCGAGGCTGCGGAATTCCTCGACCAGCGCGGCGCCAATGCCCCGGCTGCCGCCGGTAATCAGTACCACCTGCCCGTCCAGCGCATGGCTCATCAGAGATCCTCCAACGCGGTGGCGAAACTCTTCTCGTCATCGAGAGACAGCATGCGCAGACTCGGTTCGATGCGCTTGCCCAACCCAGACAGGATCTTCCCCGGGCCCATCTCGACAAAGGTGGTGGCCCCCTGCCGGGCCAGGAAGCGAATGCTCTCGGTCCAACGCACCGGGGAAAAGATCTGCCGACGCAGTGCTTCGCGAATGGCCGCCGGCTCGCGATGACTTTGTGCGTCCACATTATGCACCAGCAGCGCATTGGGACTGCGGAACTCTACTTTGGCAAGATCAAGCGCAAATTTTTCCGCCGCCTCGGTCATCAGCGAACAGTGACTGGGAACACTGACAGGCAAGATCACGACCTTCTTCGCCCCGGCATCCTTGGCCCGCTCACTGAGCCGCTCGACGGCAGCGCGCTGTCCGGCCACAACGATTTGCCCCGGTGCATTGAGATTCGCAAGCTCTAGGACCTGGCCTTGCGCCTCGCGCTGACACAGGGCGCGCAGATCCTCTTCGCTGATACCAAGAACCGCAGCCATCGCCCCTTCGCCCTCGGGCACGGCGTTTTGCATGAGTTCGCCGCGGCGTGCAACCAGCCGGAGCGCGTCGGCAAAGTCCAGGCTGCCGGCGACCACCAAGGCGGTGTACTCGCCCAAAGAGTGGCCGGCGACGAAGTCGGGACTGGATCCGCCCTCCTCCTCCCAGGCGCGGAACATGGCGTAGCCTGCGGTGAGCATCAGCGGTTGGGTCCAACGGGTCTGATTCAGCTCCTCGATCGGACCTTCCTGCGCCAACTGCCAGAGATCGCGATGCAAGAGGTCAGAAGCCTCGGCAAAAATCTCTCGCAGCACTGGGCGGTTGGCACTGATGGCGGCGAGCATGCCTATGGACTGCGATCCTTGACCCGGAAAAACAAAGGCAATCGAACCCTGCACTATAGTCTCCTTGATGCGAATGTGCTGGCTGTACGCTCAGGTCCAGCGTAGCAGCGCCGAGCCCCAAGTAAAACCACCGCCAAAGGCCTCCAGCAGCAAAAGCTGACCCGGGCGGAAACAATTGCGTTGCACGGCATGATCCAGCGCCAAAGGTACCGAGGCGGCCGACACGTTGCCGTGCTCGCCCACCGTTACCACCACCCGCTCCATGGGCAAGGCGAGCTTTTCTGCGGTGGCCTGGATGATGCGGATATTGGCTTGATGCGGTACCAGCCAGTCGATATCGCTGCTCTGCAAGCCATTGGCAGAGAGGGTCTCCTGCACAATGTCGCCGAGCGTGCGCACAGCCATACGAAATACTGCATTGCCCTGCATCGTCAAGTGGCTCTCCGCTTGCGGTACCTGTAACAGCTCGGCATAGCGCCCATCGGCATGCAGGTGGGTGGAGAGGATGCCGGGCTGTTGCGCTGCCCTGATAATCACGGCACCCGCGCCATCGCCAAAGAGGATGCAGGTACTGCGATCCTGCCAATCGACGATGCGCGACATCGTTTCCACGCCAATGACCAGCGCCGTTGTCGCGGCACCACTGCGCAGAAACTGGTCGGCGGTAGCCAGTGCATAGATGAATCCGGTACAGACCGCCTGTACATCGAAAGCGGCCGCCCCTTGGTTGCCCAGGCGGGCCTGCACCAGACAGGCGGTACTCGGGAAAATCTGATCCGGCGTCGTAGTGGCCACGATGATCAGGTCTATGGCAGCCGCTTGCAACCCGGCAGCAGCAAGGGCGCGCTCGGCAGCACGGGTCGCCATGTCGACACTACCTTGTCCTTCCGCTGCCAGATGTCGCGAATGAATTCCGGTGCGGGCGACGATCCATTCGTCACTCGTATCCACCCGGGTACTGAGCTCGTGGTTGTCGAGCACCCTTTCCGGCAGATAAGAACCGGTGGCAATCAACTGGCTGTAATTAGGCATCAGGCGCTGTTGCGAATCACTTGCGCCAAATCGTCTTGTACCACTTTGGCGATCTCCAAGGTGAGGCGGTGATGGGCCTCGGCGATGGCCACTTCCACGGCCCGGGCAAAGGCCAGACGGTCGGCGTTGCCATGACTCTTGATGATGATGCCATTCAGGCCAAGCAAAGTTGCACCGTTGTACTGCCGCGAATCGAGCCGGCGTCGCAATTTTTGCAGGATGGGTCGATTGATGAGATAGGCCATGCGCCCATACAATCCCTGCGTGTAACTGGCGCGGAGTTCTTGCCGTACCATGGCAGCCAGGCCTTCAGAGGTCTTGAGAAAAACATTGCCGACGAAACCATCGCAAACCAGAACATCACAACCGTCTTGGTATATCTGAGAGCCTTCCACATTACCAATGAAGTTCAGATGACTCTGCCGCAGCAGAGCACTGGCAGCCTTCACCAGTTCGTTACCCTTGATTTCTTCCGAGCCGATGTTGAGCAGCCCAACCCGGGGCCTTTGCGTTCCCGTCACCTGTGCAAAAAGAATGGATCCCATCACGGCAAATTGCAACAGATGCTCCGGGTGGCAGTCCACATTCGCCCCCAGATCGAGAGCCAGCACCCGACCCTTGCGGGTGGGCAGGAAGGCGGCAATCGCCGGACGGTCGATCCCCGGGATGGTACGCAGGAAGACCTTGCCCAGCGCCATAAGCGCACCGGTGTTACCCGCGCTGACAACCGCATCGACCTGCCCCTCGCGCAACAAACCGATCGCCACGTGCATGGACGAATCACGCTTGCCGCGCAATGCCTGAGAGGGCGCATCGTCCATCTCGACGACCTGACTGGCATGCCGAATCTGTACCTGCTCCGTATCCCTAAGAAGACGGCTGCGCCGCAGTTCCCGGCGGAGAGTCGCCTCATCTCCGACCAGATGAAACTGCACATCCGGATAGCTCTTCACCAGGCCAGCTAGGGCGAGCAGAACCGTGCGCGGTCCCGAGTCGCCACTCATGGCATCAACGGCAATCTGCGGCAATGGAGTTCAGACCGGAGAATTCGTTCAGGCTTCTACGGATTTGCGCACCATCTCGCGCCCTTTGTAGTAACCACACTCCGGGCAGACGTGGTGGGGCAGCTTGCTCGCTCCGCAGTGATCGCAGGTCGACCGGTTGCTTGCCGTCAAGAAATCGTGGGCGCGGCGCATGTCGCGCTTGGATTTGGAGGTTTTACTCTGGGGAACTGCCATGATCTCGCTTCTCCATCAACAAACTACTGATTCGCACCGAGGCTTGGCACCTCGATTCCAGACACCGGACAAATGCCGGATGACCATTCCATACAGCGCGGCAGGAGTGGGAGCGCCAATAACGCCTCCTCCTCCAGCCAATCCTGTACCGCCAACTTTCCATCCGCAGCCATCACCAGCTCGCGCTCGGCGTCAATGGCTACCAGGGCCGCTTCCGTGTCCGCCACACCCACTCGGACCTGCTGGCGGATGTCGCAAGGCATATCGCCCAGACAGCGCTCACAGCGTAGCAGCCCCTGCAAGCGCAGCTCACCGTCGATCAACAGTACCCGACCGCGCCGTTGCAAACGCAAATCCACGGACGCCAAATCCAGCCGCTGCACCGCTTGCAGCAAGCGGGCCCAACGGGCAAAATCGGGCTCTCCAATCAACTGATCCCCCGCCTCGGAAACTCGGGAAATCAGCAAAGTAGAAACGTGCGCCGCAATCATGAGGGCGGCATATTACCGAGGCTCATCACGGGAGTAAAGCAATTTTCTACGCTTAACTCAATCGCGTTGGGAATTTTCCCAGGGTTTGACCCAGTTGGGCAGGGTTATTTAGAATGCCTAGAGTACATGGGAGGCATCTGCCCTCCCATTTTTGCATCTTCAATTCTGGCAACCTGGGGTGGGATTTGGACGCAGTCCTGGCATTGGCCGATGGGCGTATCTTTCACGGCGCGGGATTCGGCGCTACTGGCTTGCGTGCGGGCGAGGTCTGCTTCAATACGGCGATGACCGGGTATCAGGAGATCCTTACCGATCCTTCTTACCGCGGGCAGCTCATCACCCTGACCTATCCTCACATTGGCAATGTCGGCATCAATTCGGAGGATGCCGAAGGTCGCGAGATCTTTTGCGCCGGCCTCCTGCTGCGCACCCTGCCGCGGGCAGCGAGCAACTGGCGGGCGCAAGAAGAACTCGACGCTTATCTGCGGCGCCACGGAGTTCCGGGCATGGCGGAGTTCGATACCCGCGCGCTGACCCGTCATTTGCGCGAACACGGCGCCCAGAACGGGGCCATTGCCGTGGGTAACGACCTAGATATCGAGCAAGTCCTGGCGGCGGCGCGCGCCTTCCCCGGCCTCGAAGGGGCCGATCTGATCGGCGAGGTGACAGCCGGCGAGCGGCAGGAGTGGACCCGCCGTAGCCCCAGCCCTGCAAACGACTATATCAGCCAGGAGTCGGCGCCGACGACCCACCATGTAGTGGTGGTAGATTTTGGTGCCAAGCGGAATATTCTGCGTCTCCTCGCCGACCGTGGCTGCCGCGTGACCCTTCTACCACCACAGAGCAGCAGCGCAGAAATCCTCGGCCTCGGCGCCGATGGCGTCTTGTTCAGCAATGGTCCGGGCGATCCTGCGGCGCTGACCCAAGCGCAGAACACGATGCGGGCAGTCGTCGAGGCGGGCGTCCCTACCTTCGGTCTGTGTCTCGGCCATCAGTTGCTCGGACTCGCCCTGGGCGGCAAGACGCAGAAGATGAAGTTCGGGCACCATGGCGCCAACCATCCGGTCCGCGATCTGCGTAGTGGCCGCGTCCTCATCACCAGCCAGAACCATGGCTTTGCGGTGGCGGCCGAGTCCTTACCCAACAGCGTCGAGATCACCCACGTCTCCCTTTTTGATGGCAGCCTGCAGGGGCTACGTCATCGTCATCTGCCCACCTTCTCTTTTCAGGGGCATCCGGAAGCCGGCCCCGGTCCGCATGATGCCAGCATCATTTTTGATGAGTTTGTCGCCAGTTTTGCCACAAGGAAAAGCCATGCCCCGGCGTGAGGATCTGCGAAGTGTACTGATCATCGGCGCTGGCCCCATTGTCATCGGTCAGGCCTGCGAATTCGATTATTCCGGCGTACAGGCCTGCAAGGCCCTGCGCGAAGAAGGCTGCCGGGTGATCCTGGTCAATTCCAACCCAGCCACCATCATGACCGACCCGCAGACGGCAGATGCCGTCTACATCGAGCCGGTGGAGTGGGAGACGGTGGCACGCATCATCGAGCGCGAACGCCCCGACGCTCTATTGCCGACCATGGGTGGGCAGACGGCGCTCAATTGTGCCCTCGATTTGCACCGCGAAGGGATCCTCGACCGCTATGGCGTGCAATTGATTGGTGCCAGCATCTCCGCCATTCGCGAGGCCGAGGATCGTGGCCTTTTCAAGAAGGCCATGGTGGAAATCGGTCTGGAGGTTGCGCGCTCCGCCTTTGCCCACCAGCTCGATGAGGCTCGGGAGATCGCCGACAATATTGGCTACCCGGTCATCATTCGTCCTTCCTTCACCCTTGGCGGCACTGGCGGTGGCGTGGCCTACAACCGCGAGGAATTTGAGGAAATCGCCGCGCGTGGCCTGGAGTCCAGCCCCACCCATGAAATTCTCGTCGAAGAATCGGTGATTGGTTGGAAAGAGTTCGAGATGGAGGTGGTGCGCGACCGCGCCGACAATTGCATCATCATTTGCTCTATCGAAAACATCGACCCGATGGGCGTACATACCGGCGATTCGATCACCGTGGCTCCAGCCCAGACCCTCAGCGACCGCGAATACCAGACCATGCGCGACGCCTCGATTGCCGTGCTGCGGCGCATTGGTGTCGATACCGGCGGCTCCAACGTGCAGTTTGCCGTCAATCCGCGCAATGGCCGGATGCTGGTCATCGAAATGAACCCCCGGGTTTCGCGCTCTTCCGCCCTGGCATCGAAGGCAACGGGCTTCCCGATTGCCAAGGTCGCCGCCAAACTGGCCCTTGGCTATACCCTGGATGAACTGCGCAACGACATCACCCAGGCTACCCCGGCCAGTTTCGAGCCCAGTATCGACTATGTAGTGACCAAGATCCCGCGCTTTGCCTTCGAGAAATTTCCCGAGGCCGACCCGCACTTGACCACCCAGATGAAGTCGGTCGGGGAAGTCATGGCCATGGGGCGCAGTTTCCAGGAGTCGCTACAAAAGGCCTTGCGCGGCCTGGAAACCGGGATGGACGGGCTGAATGAACTGGATACCAAGAGCTGGAGTACCGCACAGATCGAGCAGGCTCTGCGCAACCCGGGCCCCGAACGCCTCTGGCAGGCGGCAGATGCCTTCCGCCTCGGCTGGACGCTTTTACGCATTCACGAATTGACGCAGATCGATCCGTGGTTCCTCGAGCAGATCGCCGAGTTGGTGAACATGGAAAATGACCTGCGCGGGCGTGCCGTGGCAAGTCTGGATAAAGCGGAGCTGCGGCATCTGAAGCGGATGGGTTTTTCCGACCGACGCCTGGCGCAGCTCCTCGGCTGCCGCGAGGCGGCCCTGCGCGAACATCGTCACAAGCTGGGCATCCGTCCCGTGTATAAGCGGGTGGATACCTGTGCTGCCGAGTTCCATTCGCCTACCCCCTACCTCTACTCCACCTACGAGGACGAGTGCGAGGCGCAGCCCAGCGAGCGCAAAAAGATCATGATCCTGGGCGGCGGACCCAATCGGATCGGCCAAGGGATCGAATTCGACTATTGCTGCGTGCATGCGGCCATGGCCATGCGCGAAGATGGCTATGAAACGATCATGGTCAACTGCAACCCCGAGACGGTCTCCACCGATTACGACACCTCCGATCGCCTCTATTTCGAGCCACTCACCCTGGAAGATGTGCTGGAGATCGTGCAGATCGAAAAGCCTGAAGGGGTCATCGTCCAGTTTGGCGGGCAGACCCCACTCAAGCTCGCCAACGATCTTTCGGCGGCAGGCGTACCGATCATCGGCACCAGCCCGGACTCCATCGATCTGGCGGAAGACCGCGAACGCTTCCAACAGCTGTTGCAGCGCCTGCAATTACGCCAACCGGAAAATGCCATCGCCCGCAGTAGCACCGAGGCCCTTGCCCATGCGCGCTCCCTTGGGTATCCCTTGGTCGTGCGGCCCTCCTACGTGCTCGGTGGCCGCGCCATGCGCATCGTCTATGCCGAGGATGACCTGGAGCGCTACATGCAGGAGGCGGTGCGGGTTTCCGAAGATCAGCCGGTCCTGCTCGATCGCTTCCTGAACAACGCCCTGGAAGTCGACATCGACGCCGTTGCCGATGGGGAACGCGTACTGGTGGCCGGTATCATGGAGCATATCGAGCAGGCGGGCGTGCACAGCGGTGACTCAGCCTGCTGTCTGCCGCCCTACTCGTTACCAAGCAGCATACAAAGCCAATTACGGCAGCAGACCGAAGCGCTGGGCAAGGCCCTGGGGGTGGTCGGATTGATGAACTGCCAGTTTGCCGTGCAAGGATCGGATATCTACGTCCTGGAGGTGAATCCCCGTGCGTCGCGCACGGTGCCCTTCGTGTCCAAGGCTGCGGGCATCCCTCTGGCCAAGATCGCGGCGCGCTGCATGGCGGGCAAGACTCTGGCGCAGCAGGGGGTGGAAGAAATCACCCTCGGGCAGCACTTCAGCGTCAAGGAAGCGGTCTTTCCCTTCCTCAAATTTCCCGGGGTAGACGTGCTTCTCGGTCCAGAGATGAAGTCTACCGGCGAGGTGATGGGTATCGGGAGCAGCTTCGGAGAGGCCTTCCTCAAGGCGCAGATTGCCGCCGGCGAGCACTTTCCGCGGCAAGGCACGGTGTTTTTGAGCGTGCGCGACGCCGATAAGGAAGGCATCATCCCGGTCGCCCGCGAATTGCACCGCCTCGGCTTTTCTCTGCTCGCTACCCGGGGCACGGCCCAGCATCTCGACCGTGCGGGTCTCCGTGTCGCCGCGGTCAACAAGGTAACCGAGGGGCGTCCCCACATCGTCGATGCGATCAAGAATGGTAAGGTGCAGATCATCATCAACACCGTCGATGAGCGCCAATCGGTGCGCGATTCTTTCAGTATTCGTCGCGCCGCCCTACAGATGGGCCTCACCTACTACACCACCCTGGCTGGCGCCACAGCCGGTACTGCCGCCCTTGCTGTCCTGCTCAGCCAGGAGCGCAGCGTCGTTTGTTTGCAGGATCTGGCCAGCCAGTCCCCTTCCCGGAGGTAAGCAACTATGAGTGACAAGATTCCGATGACCGTCGTCGGCGCAGAGCGCTTGCGCGAAGAACTACAAAGACTCAAGAGCAAGGATCGCCCAGCGGTGATTGAAGCCATTGCCGAGGCGCGCGCCAAGGGAGATCTCTCAGAAAACGCCGAGTACGATGCCGCCAAAGAACAGCAGGGCTTCATCGAAGGGCGCATTCGCGAGATCGAGGACTTCATCGCCCGCGCGCAAATCATTGATCCAAAATCACTCAATGCTGGCGACCGCATTGTCTTTGGCGCAACGGTTGAGCTCGAGGATCAGGATGGGCAAACCATCACATATCAAATCGTCGGCGATGCCGAAGCCGATATCAAGGAAAACAAAATTTCCATTAGCTCCCCTGTCGCCCGCGCCCTGATCGGCAAACACGAAGGAGATAGCATCGAGGTCAACGCTCCCGGCGGTACCCGGGAATACAGCATCCTCGCGGTCCGCTATATCTGATCCGCAGTGCGATCACGCTCTCCGGGGCGTCCACGGGAAACGAATCCATGCTCCATCATTTCTATCTGTTTCTACTGGCTGCCTTGCAGGGCGTGACCGAGCTCTTCCCGATCTCCAGCCTCGGCCACAGCATCCTCGTGCCAGCTCTGTTCCGCTGGCCCATCAATCGCGATGCCTCGTGGTTTCTGCCCTTCATCGTTGTCTTGCACTTGGGCACGCTGGCGGCACTGTTGAGTTTTTTCTGGCGCGATTGGGTCGAACTGATCGGTGCCTTTCTGCGCGATCGGGGGCGTCCACGCAGTGCCGAAACCCGGCTTCTGTGGCTCTTGATCCTGGCGAGCATACCCGCCGGCCTGCTCGGCCTTGCCCTTGCCCATCGGATCAAAGACCTCTTTGGCGGCTTTGCTTTTGCCGCAGTCGCTTTGATGGTGAACGGCGCCCTGCTGATCTGGGGGGATCGTCTGCGCGCCCGGGAGCCCAGCCATACCCTGGAGAAACTCAGTTGGCGGCGCGCCCTGATCATCGGCTTTGCCCAATCGCTGGCCCTGATCCCCGGGTTTTCCCGCTCGGGCGCAACCCTGGTCGCCGGGATTGGCGTAGGCCTGGACTATGCCAATTCGGCGCGTTTTTCCTTTCTTTTGGCCACCCCCATCATCGGTGCAGCCGGCTTGCTCGAAGTGCCCAAACTCGTCCATCAGCATCTGAGTCACGGACTATATGGTGTAATTGTCCTGTCCGGAGTCATTTCCGCGATTTTTGCCTGGCTTTCGGTATGGTTCTTGATGCGCTATTTTCACCAACATGAGATCAAGGCGCTACGACCCTTTGGGATTTACTGCATTCTCTTTGGCGCATTTACTTTGCTCGTGGGAAATGGCGGCCTGTAAGTATAGCGTCCCGAGCTAGAGCGCCATCAAGAGCGCTCTTCAGCAGCCAGCAATTTGTTCATCGCCCCCCCAGCAAAAGCACTCTGCAGGGCCAAAGCCAGACCCACGGCAGTAAGGATATAAAAAACACCCTGAACGCCAATCCAGCCCAACCCCCATCCACCGACCACACCGCCGGTAAAAATGCCCAGAAACTGCATGAGTGAATACACACCACTGGCAGCACCACGCTGTTCCGGTGTCGTAGAGCGACTCATCATCGAAGGCAAAATTGCGGAAGCGATGTTATAGCCGGCAAAGAAGATGATTGCAGCACTGCCTACCGCCCAGAAATGCCCTGCGAATATACCCATGAACAGTGCGCCGAGGGCGATAATGATCCCGCTAAGAGCGAGTACGCGCCGATGCTCCCGGTTTTTCTCTGCATAAATCACCGGATATAGCATGAGGACGATGCCGCCGAACATAACGGGAAGATAGACCTCCCAGATTGCCCCCTGCGTCAATTGCGTGGCCCGCAACAACTCCGGTGACAGAACAACGAAACTGGCGCCCAAGACCATCTGCAAAATAAAGATGCCGACACTGGCGGCCTGAACCGCAGGGTGAGAGAAAATGCGCAGGGCATCGCGAAAGGAACCCATGCGCCGCTGCTGCCCCTCGGGTATACCAGGAATTACGAAGAACAGAGGTAGAAAAGCCAATACACCGAGGGCCGCCGCTCCCCAAAATACTCCGGCAAGGCCAGAAAATCCGTAAATAATGGGTCCCAACGCCATACCCAGAACATAGGCGATGGAGATACTGCCACCAATGGCGGCCATCGCCTTGGTCCGATGCGCATCGTCCGTGAGATCGCCGGCGGTAGCCAACAGTACGGAGGAGACCGCTCCTGCCCCCTGCAATACACGGGCCAAGACCACCCCCCAAATATTATCCGTAAGCGCCCCGAGTACCGACCCCGCAATGAAGAGCAGCAATCCAAGCACCAGAACCGGCTTACGTCCCAGACGGTCCGAGGCGCTACCAAAAGGAAATTGCAGCAGGGCCTGGGCCAGTCCATAGATGCCGACGGCAAGCCCAAGCAGAAAGGGCGTACTGTCGCGCATCGAATGGCTGTCGAGGGCAAGCACGGGCATCAACATGAAAAGCCCAAGCATGCGGGTCATGTAGATGAAACTGAGTCCAAAAACCGCCTTTTTTTCTTGCCCGGTCATAGGCGGACCCGCGTGCCGCTGGCGCCGCCCCTTTCGTTCAGAAGAAGCCATAACTCAACAACGCCTTGCCCACGAGGAGCGCGGTGAACAGGAGGAACAGATAGCTGATGGAAAATGCAAACATCTTGCGCGCGTAAAGGTCCATCTCGGCGCCTTCTGGCAGTCTGCGTAGGCGCAAGGCCATGCCAACAAACCAGGCACCTGCGATCCAGGCAATTCCGCCGTAAACCCAGTCATGGGTAAGGAAAGCCGGCACCAGACTCACCAGCCAGGTCGCCAGCGCGTAGACCAGGATTTCCTTACGGGTGCGATCAACCCCGTGGGTGACCGGTAACATCGGGATGCAGGCTTTGGCGTAGTCTCGCCGACAGTAAATAGCCAGCGGCCAGAAATGCGCCGGCGTCCAGACGAAGATCAGCGCCACCAGCATCAGCGGCAAAAGGTTTACCGAGCCCATGACTGCGGTCCAGCCAATCAACGGAGGAAGCGCTCCGGCCAGCCCGCCCCAGACGATGTTCCACGGCGTGCTGGGCTTGAGGTACAAGGTATACACCACTCCGTAGCCCACCGTACCGAGCAGGGTCAGCGCCAAGGTCAACGGGTTGGTCCACAGCAAGAGTACCGCAATGCTGACGCTGAGCAGGATCGCGGCATACACTACAGCGCCCTTGCGACCAATGCGGCCCTCTGCGAGGGGACGACGGTGGGTACGCCGCATGTGCTGGTCGAGTTCCGGCTCGACGATCTGGTTGAGCACTCCGCCAGCACCTCCCGCCAGGGCGATACCCAGCAGTCCGGCGACTGCCGCGGGCCAGTGCTGAATACCGCTGGGTGCCAGCAACTCACCAACCGCAGCCGTGAACACGAGCAGAGAGACCACCCGGGCCTTGGCCAAGACCCAGAGATCGCGCAGCAGCTGAACGCCTGCACTCGGGCTGGGCAAGAGAAAGGGTGATGAGGTTTCGATAGACTTAGGCATTTGTTTTCCTTAGCGCCATACCAGGACGATAGCGAGACTCATGGAGAGCACCATGCCCTGATGAAAGGCCACCATGATTCCGGGGTCTTTGGGTTTGAGATTGACCGAATGAAAGAGGAGAAAGCCAACGGCAACCTGGATCACCGCCAGATAGAAGGCCACCGGGAAGGCCGGCATCATCCAGCCCAGGGTGGCAACCAGCAACAAGGCAGCACTCACGTGCGCCGCCACCGTCCATTGCGAGGCCTTCTGGGGTTTGACGAAGGCGCCAATCGCCTTGCCGAAGCCCCGCTGTCCGGTGGTCATTCCACCCAGCAGCACGGCCAGCAAGAGCGCATGCAAGGCGCCCATGGAACCGAGATACGTCCAGAAATTCATGCCTGGATAGGCCAGATTGACCAGAAAGATCAAAAAGACCCCATAGGCAAGAAGTCCATGGATCCCATGGACCAGAGAGGGGGCCTTTCCGGCCAGGACATAGAGGGTGCCCATGCCAAAGAGCGCGGTCACCACGATCAGTCCCAGTCCGGAAAGGGTATTCACGTCTGGCGCGAGAATGGCCAGGGCAAGCGCGACCAGGCCCACCAAAGTTGCCACCACACGGTGGGCTGCTTCGGGATCACTACGCAACATCAAGACCACAATGTTGCGGGTATAGGGCCACTTGGTGCCCAGGGACAGGCCGTAACCGAAGCCTTCGACCAAGCTGCCGAGCAAAATCAACACCATGGCAAAGCCGACTTCCGTGGTAGACAGCGCCTGCACCAAGGCATCGACGAACCCTCCGCTGCTACGCAGTCCTTCGACCACGCCGGCCAGCACCGCGGCAATCAGCGCAAGGCCGATGAACTTGCCGATGGCACGAACGAAGGGGGTCATTTCCGGCTCAACGGCGTGCGGGATTCCTTCCCGTCCACCGACTGCTGGTCCATTCTCGAGTACGCTAGACATGTGTTACTCCTGGATGCTCAGTGCATCCCTGGCATCATCGGCATGGTGCGCAGATACAACTGCGAGAACATCCACCAGGTCAGGCCGATCGTAAAAATGAACAACGGAATGAAAAGCACGAGGGAAACGGTATTCCAAATGTTGTGCTCCGAGACATCGATATGTAGCAGGAAATAGATCTGCGCAATGATGGCGATGGCGGCACAAATCGTAATGACCATCAGCAGTCCAAAAGGCGGAAAGGCATGCGACGAAACCATTGCCGTGGCTGCTGCCATGAGCACCAACGAGATCAGAAAGCCGGTGAAATAGCCCCGAGTACTCGACATCTGTACCTCGGGATGCAGAATCGGATTGTCGTGCCCATGACTCATGACATATACCCCCAGAGATAGACGAAGACGAAGACGAAGACCCAGATAATCGCCTGCAAATGCCAGAACATCCGCAGACTCAGCAAGCGCCCCACGGTATCCGTAGTGAAGCCTTTAGCCGCGACTTGCGCCATCATCACCAGAATCCAGAGCAAGCCAAAGAAGATATGGGCGGCGTGGACCTGGGTGAGAACGATGAAGGCAGAGGCACCGCCGCTGGTCTGCACCGTCACACCGTGGGCAGCCAGATCCATCATGTCGTGGATATCCAGACCGAGAAAAATCACGCCCAGGACAAAAGCCGCAATCAGGCCATTCATCAGACCCGCCTTGTTGCCCTTTTTAACCGCACTCATGCCCATGCCATAGGCCAACACGCTCAAAAACAGTGCTACGGTCTGGGTAAAGGTGTACCACGGGTGAACGAAATCCGCCGGGGTCTGCCCATTGAAGTAGCTGTGGGAATAACTCAGCACACCATAGGCCGCAAAGAGCGTGGCGAAGAGCATGCCGTCACTGAGCAGATAGAGAAAATATCCAAAACTACGTGTCGAGATCACATCATGGCCGTGGTAGTGGGTATCCCACAACACTGCCTTGCTGGGATCGGGTGAATCATGTGCACTCATCTGTCTAATCCTCTTGTCAGGGGCGTAGCATCAGCCACGCCCGCAATCCTTAGTGGTGATCGCCGCCGGAGCTTGGCGGCGTACCCAATGGGCTTACTTTCTGCCCCTCATAGGCCATCGCCCCGCCAGGAACCGCCTGCCCGCCATGATGTGGCAAGTGTCCTTCCACCTGCTGCTGACGCTGCATGGCCTCGCGCTCCATCTTCTCCAGCTCGGCAGCCGTGATGATGTAGCCCGGATCACCGCGCCAGGACCGCACGATCATCAGCGCGATGATGGCTACCAGACTAAGCAGACAGAGCCACCACATCCGCCAGGTCAGAGCAAAGCCCAGCACGAAGGTCAACGCACCGATGTAGATCGCCACGCCGGTGTTGTTCGGCATGTGGATATCGACGTACTGGGTCGGTTGCGCCTCATTGATACCGTTATGACGACGCCAGGCTAGTTCATCACGGGCGTTGACATGCGGGGTCACCGCAAAGTTGTAGAACGGCACGGGCGAGTGGGTCAGCCACTCCAGGGAGCGCGAGGTACCCCACGCATCCTGCCCAACGCGGTTCTTCACCCGATCGCGAATGCTGACGTAGAGCAACACGAAGAACGCGGCCACCGAGAGGCAGTACACCGCGATGCCGATTTCCTCGGTCACCAGATAGGGATGCCAGGCAGTATTGAACACATAATCCAGACGACGGGTCTGACCCATGAAGCCGAGCATGTACATCGGCACGAAGACCAGCACCGAACCGGCACTGAAGAGCCAGAACATGGTCTTGGCCCAGAATTCATCGAGTTTGAACCCGAAGACCTTGGGGAACCAAAAAAGTACCGAGCCAAAAATGGCGTAAACGATCACCAGCAACATCGAGTGGAAGTGGGCAATCACGAAGACGCTGTTGTGCACCATGTAGTTGATTGCCGGAATGGCCAGCATCATACCCGTCAAACCGCCCACCAGGAGCAGGAACAGCGCGCCGATGGCCCAGAGCATCGCGGCGGTGTAGGTAATGCGTCCGCGATACATGGTGAAGGCCCAGTTGAATACCTTCACACCGGTAGGAATACCAACCAGCATGGTTGCCACACTGAAGAAACTGTTCACGTCCGGTCCCGCACCCATGGTGAAGAAATGATGCAACCAGACCAGCCAGGATACCCCGGCAATGGCAAAACTCGCTGCCACCATGGTGATGTAACCAAAAAGCGGCTTTTCGGAGAAGGCCGGAAAGATCTCTGACATCATGCCAAAGGCAGGCAGAATCACGAAGTACACTTCGGGATGCCCCCAAATCCAGAACAAGTTGGTGTACAACATCAGGTTGCCGCCGAAGCCCGCGGTGAAGAAGTGCGAACCCAAATAGCGATCACAGGCGACCAGGAAGAGCGCCACCTGCAAGGCTGGAAAGGAGGTCAAGGCAATAATGTTGGCCGACAGGCTCGCCCAGGTGAAGATCGGCAGGCGGAACCAAGTCATGCCCGGTGCCCGCATCTTGACGATAGTGGCGATCAGGTTGATGCCACCGAGGGTGGTACCAAGTGCCGTTAGCTCCAGGGTCCAGATCCAATAGTCCACACCCACGCCAGGGCTGTACTGCAGCTCAAAAATTGGCGCATAGCCAAACCAGCCGTTGTGCGCAAAATCACCCACGAAAAGGGAGATCATGATCAAGGCAACAGCCGCCGCGGTAATCCACAACCCGAGAGCGTTGAGATAGGGATAGGCCATATCCCGCGCCCCAACCTGGAGAGGCACGATGATGTTCATGAAGCCCACCAGCAGTGGGGTCGCGGCCAAGAGGATCATGATCAGGCCGTGGGCGCTGTATACCTGCCCAAAATGGAAGGGCGTCAGATATCCATGCACGGCACCGAAGACGCCGGAGGACTGGGGACCGTTGGCCCAGACCTGCTGGGTACGGATCATCAGGCCATCGATGAAGCCGCGAAAGAGCATGACGAGACCGAGTATGATGTACATCACCCCCAGTTTCTTGTGGTCAACGGTGGTCAGCCACTCTTTCCAGAGATAGCCCCACTTGTGATAGTAGGTAATCAGACCCAGTATAATGACTGCGCCGATGACCACGGCCACGAAGAGTGGCGCGAGAATCGGATTGGTATAGGGGATCTGGTCGATTGCCAGTCTCCCTAGTAGAGGGTTCCACCCTCCCGGTACTTGAACGAGCATTTGCGTCACCTCTCCTTTTTCCTAGTCGCGATGCTCAGCGGCTTGCTTTTGCATGTAAGCCACCATGTTTTCAGTCATTGCCGGCGGCAACGGCCAAGTCTTGCCATTCATCACTTCCATCATCAAATGATCAAAGATTCCGCTCTCCACGTTCGAGAAATAGACCACGCGATGATTGACATTAATGTAGGGCTCGGCAAAGCGATTAAAGCTGGCGTAGGTCATGGTCTTCGGTGAAGCCTGTACCTTGCTCACCCAATTCTGGAAATCCTCCTTGCTGACCATCTTGGTCGGAAAGGTCATCCAGGAGGTACCCGCACCCGCATAGTCCGAGGCAATTCCCTGATAGACACCGATGCGATCACTTTCCAGCGCATTCTTGGTGCGCATGCCAGGCATCACATCGATCATGCCGACGAGCTGCGGAATGAAGAAGCCCGAGGTAACCGCCGTAGAGGTAAGGCGGAAAAAGACTGGTGTATGCACCGGCAACACCAATTCATTGGCCACCGCCATATGATATTGCGGATAGATGAATAACCACTGCCAGTCCGTGGCGATGACGTCCACATGTACCGGATCACCCTTGGGTGCCATGTGCTTAGTAATGACGGTAGGATTATATGGATTGATTTCGAAGGTACCTTTGACGGCAAAGTATGCCAGGAAACCGACGGCAATGATCGGAATACCCCAAACCAGAACCTCAAGCGTATTGGAATGAGACCAATGGGCATCGTACTTACCACGATTCTTGCCCTTGGAATATTTCCACATGAACCAGATCACCAGCAGCGCCGTAATACCAACAATGGCACCCATGATGACGACATCAATGATCATGTAATGCAGGTTGGTATCGGCCATCGTACCTTTCGGATCAAAGATCCAGAAAATACCGGCATTGGCAAGGCCAGCCCATGCAGCTGCCAGCATGCCACCTCCCCATAACGCCAGTCGTTTTGCTTGCTTTTTAAACATAACCACTTTCTCCCTGACGGATTCCTAGTTCCGTATCGTTTTGCCGCCGCGGTGTCCTGCAGCAACCCATCCGCGGGTCGAGGCACTCCCTTTAATGCCCTACCCACTGAGCCAAACCAGAAAACACAGTACTGACCGACAGGGAGTTTGGCCCCCGCTGCAAGTCAGCACTATATTCATACAACATTATATTTTTACAGAAGTCTTCTTTTCGGGCATTACGTTATTCCACTAAAAACGCCGAAGCAATAGAAAAGGCCTTCAAATATTTTTGGGAACAACCAAGATCGATTAGCGCGCTGAATTTACAAAAACCATCATATAATTATGTTAGCGTTTTCTTATGTTTAATTTTCCTTAATAATCAAAAGCGATAGACCAGAAGAAAGGTACCAAGATAAACTCTGTCTTTACATCTATGTTTATAGTATTCGCGATAGTAAAGACAAAAAACTACAACTTTGTTTTTTTATTGGAGAAAATTTTCTGCTATTCTCCGCACATGTTGCCCAGTCAACCTTTCCTCGCTTTCCTTCTCAGCAGCGCGCAGGTTCTCCGCCTGCGGGATGGCAGCACCATTGCGACAGGCGTCTGGGCGGAAGAACTGCTTCTCCCCTGGCAAGAGTTTCGCAGGGCCGGTTGGCCTATCGTGTTTCTGAGCCCAGATGGCAGGCCGGCGCATATCGATCCGCAGAGCCTACTGCTCGAAAATCTCTCTGGTGACCAGAACAAACAAAGGCATCTGGAGCGCGAATCCGCTCGGCTGCCGCTTTCCGACACACTCTCCGTTACCCAGATTTTTCCGTTACTGCCGGCCCTGCGCGGAGTTTTTGTTCCGGGTGGCAATGCTCCGCTGATGGACTTTCCCGACTCGGCTGCCGTAGGACAATTGCTGCGCGAATGCCGGCAGCGGAAAATCCCCGTTGCCACCCTCTGCCACGGTAGCGCCGCCCTTCTCGCCCGCCCTGCTCCTGCTCAAGATCGCCCTTTTGCCAGCTTTCAGGTAAGCTGTTTCCAGAAGCTCGAGGAAGAGCAGACCACTCTCGCGGGACGTTGGCCATTTCACTTGCAAGAAGAGCTGCACAGCTGCGGATTTCAGGTGATATCGGGAACGGCATGGCAAGCGCAGATTGTTCGCGACCGCGATCTGTTCAGCGGCCAGAACCCGGCCTCTGCTCTCCCTCTGGCGCAGGCGTTGTTGGCACGTCTGGAGGAAAATCGTCGTCATAGGGGAAGCAAACATGGATACTGATGCATTAAAGCGTATGGCTGCTGAGGCGGCGCTGGATTACATTCAGCCAGGAATGGTTGTCGGAGTCGGCACCGGTTCCACCAGCAATCACTTCATCGACGCCCTCGGCCGGGCAAAAATTCCCGTTGAAGGCTACGTACCCTCCAGCATAGGCACTGCCGAGCGGCTCAAGTCCCTGGGGCTGCGCGTTCTGGATCTCAACGACACTGGCGACATCCCGGTCTACGTCGACGGCGCCGACGAAATCGATCCGCACTTTCGCCTCATCAAAGGGGGTGGTGGCGCTCTCACCCGCGAAAAGATCGTTGCCTCGGCGGCTCGGCGCTTCGTCTGCATCGCCGATCACTCCAAAGACCACGCAAAACTCGGTAGCTTCCCGTTGCCGGTCGAGGTCCTGCCCTTCGCCCGTAGCTTTGTTGCCCGGCAACTGGTAAAACTGGGTGGCAACCCTAGCCTGCGCAACGGCTTTACCAGCGACAACGGCAATGCCATCCTCGATGTGGTCGGCCTCGATCTCAGCGATCCAGTGGCCATGGAGAGCAAGATCAACAGCATTCCGGGTGTGCTCGACAATGGCATTTTTGCCCTGCGTCGCGCCGACGTGGTCCTGCTCGGCAGCCCTGAAGGCGTCATCCGCCGTAGTAACGCGCCACAGTAAGGATCTGGCCAGCAATGGAAGGAGAAATCGACCATCGCGCCACGCGACGGGATTTTCGCGCCGGCACGCTGGCGCGCGCGGATCTCAATCCGGATCCCTGGGTGCAGATGCAACGCTGGCTTGAGGAAGCAGAACGGGCCGGAAACTTCGACCCTACCGCCATGGCCCTGGCCACGGCCGATGGCGGTGGATTCCCTAACGTGCGCTATGTGCTTCTCAAGCATTTTGACGCTCGCGGCGTCTGCTGGTACACCGATAGCCGTAGCCAAAAAGGACAGGAATTGGCCGCCAATGCCCGCGCGGCTCTGGCCTTCTACTGGCCGGAGCTCGATCGGCAACTACGACTGCAGGGGGAGGTCTTTCTACTGCCCGAGAGCGATGCAGAAAGTTATTTCCGCCAGCGGCCCATCGGTAGTCGCCTGGCCGCCGCAGCATCGGAACAGAGTCGGGAAATTGTCGATCGCGCCCATCTGGAAGCAAGAGTGGCGGAGCTCGCGGCCCGCTATCCTGACGGCGATGTACCGCGCAATCCTGCCTGGCGCGGCTACCGTCTGGCACCGCAGCGCTTCGAGTTCTGGCAAGGGCGCAGTAGCAGGCTCCATGACCGCTTTGTCTATACGCGCAACGAAGAGAGTTGGCGCATCACCCGCCTGATGCCCTGAGTGAACTCTCAAAAACCTTCTATGCGCGCCTCGTAGTCGAGCACGATCAGGCGAAATAGGTCATCTCCCAGCTGCACGTGGGCGGTCTGCGGACCGCCAATCCGGATAGAATTCTCCCCCGCCATGCTCAAGCCGAGGGGCTGAAAATGGTCCTGTTCGATGAGCTCATTCAAGAGGTTGCGCAGCTCCGCTTCCGCTACCGTCCCCGTATTATCCACGACGCGGCAGGGCTTTCCGCGCCGCGTCTGCCCCTCGACTACGCGGGCATGCGGCGAAAGCGGTGGCAGCCCGGAATCCTGCTGCTCATCCATGTTGCACCTCCCGAAAGAGCCAGGGCATCTGGCGACGGCGCTCCGCCTCGAAGGCGCGAATGGCGTCGGCGTGAGCCAGCGTCATCTGAATGTCGTCGAGACCGTTGAGCAGCTTGTGTTTCGCTCCCGGGGCGATATCGAAGGAATAATGCTGACCATCGGCGCTGTGCAGCTCCTGCGCGGCGAGATCGATGTGCACCTGCAGGGGTGCAGCCCGCGCGGCAAGGAAAAGTGTGTCGATCGTTTCTTGCTGCAGAGTGATCAGCAAGATGCCATTCTGCACGCAGTTGTTGGCGAAGATATCGGCAAAACTCGGAGCAATGACCGCACGGATACCGTAGTCGGCAAGTGCCCAGGGAGCATGCTCGCGACTCGATCCACAACCAAAATTCTGCTGTGCCAGAAGGACCTGTGCCCCTTGCAAATCGACTCGGTTGAGCACGAAATCCGGATTGGGATCGGACAAATCGCCATCGCGATAGCGCCAGTCGAAAAACAGGAACTGTCCCAGTCCCTGTCGCTCGATGGTCTTGAGAAACTGCTTGGGGATGATGGCATCGGTATCGACATTGGCGCGATCCAGAGGGATCACCGCCGAATCGAGGGTGGTAAAGGCTTGCATCTCAGGATTTCTCCATGCGCTTGAGGACGACATATTCGACGGCAGCCATTTGATTGGACGCAGCGCGACTCGCGGCGAGCGCGCCCAGCTCCGTCAGACCGCAGCTGAACAAGAGTAGCGCCACCCGCAGAAGAAAGAGACGAGCGCTCACCCGTGCCACCGCCGAAGATCAACAAAATGGCCGGCTATGGCTGCCGCAGCGGCCATGGCCGGGCTGACCAGATGCGTGCGGCCACCGGCGCCCTGCCGCCCCTCGAAATTGCGGTTGGAGGTGGCGGCACAGCGCTCGCCCGGCTCGAGGCGATCGGCATTCATCGCCAGGCACATCGAACAACCCGGTTCCCGCCATTCGAAACCTGCCTGGCGGAAGATTTCGTCGAGTCCCTCAGCCTCCGCCTGCGCTTTGACTAGGCCTGAACCGGGCACAACCAGGACTGCCTTCACCGAGTCCGCCTTGCGCTTGCCGCGCACGATCTCGGCGGCGGCGCGCAGATCCTCTATTCGGGCATTGGTACAGGAGCCGATGAAAACCTTGTCGACCGCAATCTCGCTGATCGGAGTGCCCGCCTGCAGCCCCATGTACTCCAGAGCACGCGTCCACGCCTCCCGGCGCACGGGATCGGGCGCAGCGGCCGGGTCAGGAACCTTCGCGTCGACGGATAAGACCATCTCTGGGCTCGTCCCCCAGGTCACCTGGGGCAGCAATTGGCTAGCGTCGATGCGAATCTCCCGGTCGAACTGGGCGTCACTATCACTGTGCAGGGTCTGCCAGAACGCTACCGCCCGCTCCCAGTCGTCGCCCTGTGGGGCGTGCGGGCGTCCCTGCAGGTAGGCAAAGGTTTTGGCATCGGGTGCTACCATACCGGATCGCGCACCCGCTTCGATAGCCATATTGCAGACCGTCATCCGCCCTTCGACACTTAGCGCCTCGATCCCCGGCCCGGCAAACTCGATGGCGTGGCCGGTACCGCCGGCGGTGCCGATCTGCCCGATGATGGCAAGGACGAGATCCTTGGCTGTCACACCCTGCGGCAAAGTGCCATCGACCCAGACCCGCATGTTTTTGGACTTGCGTGCCCACAGGCACTGCGTCGCGAGGACATGCTCGACCTCGGTCGTGCCGATACCGAAGGCAAGCGCGCCAAGGGCGCCGTGGGTGGCAGTGTGCGAATCTCCGCACACCACGGTCATGCCGGGCAGGGTCAGCCCCTGCTCCGGCGCAATCACGTGGACGATCCCCTGCCGCCGGTCGAGCATACCGTACTCTTCCACCCCAAATTCGGCACAATTGCGATCCAGGGTCTCGACCTGCAGGCGCGAGGTAGCGTCGGCGATGCCGGCAGCCCGATCCGTAGTCGGGACATTATGATCCGCCGTGGCGATATTCGCATCCACCCGCCACAGTTTGCGTCCGGCTGCGCGCAGGCCGGAGAAGGCTTGCGGGCTGGTTACCTCGTGCAACAGATGGCGGTCGATATAGAGCAGCGTGCGGCCATCCTCCTCGCTGAGAATGCGATGCTGCTCCCAGAGCTTGTCGTACAGGGTCTGTGCGGTCATGAGTTCTGCACCTGTGGTAAAAACGCCCTTATCCTACTCTTTTAACGATAGCTGGGAAACGTCGGTCGAGATGGTAGACCCCGAGGACAGGCATCTGCCTTCCCCCTTGGGGCAGGTAGCAGGTACTATGTTGGCTTAGCAAGTAAAGGTGGCACAGCATGAGCTCAGAAAAATCGCGCGAAGAACAGGAACTGACCCGGATAGCCCAGCAATGCCTGGAGCTTGCCAAGGCGCGGGGTGCCAGCGCGACTGAGGTCGGCGCAAGCTCCGGTAAGGGGCTGTCGCTCACCGTGCGGCTGGGAGAGGTAGAGTCGGTAGAGTATCACCGCGACAAGAGCGTGGGTGTAACCGTGTATCTTGGCGAGCGCAAGGGCTCTGCTTCAAGCTCTGATTTTTCCACTCAGGCGTTGACAGAGACGGTGGAAGCGGCGCTCAACATTGCCCGACACACGGCACCGGACCCTTTTTCGGGTCTCGCGGATACCGGCCTGCTCGCCAAGGAATTTCCCGATCTGGACCTGTATCACCCCTGGGACGTCGATCCCGATACGGCAGCGGAAATCGCTCGTCAGTGCGAAGAGGCCGCGCGCAGCGCCGACCCGCGCATCCACAATTCAGAGGGCGGCAGCATCAGCACCGGTGAGGGGATGAGTGTCTACGCTAACAGTCTCGGCTTTGTCGGCGTCAGCCGGGGGTCTCGCCACAGCCTTTCCTGCTCGGTGATTGCCGAGGATGAACAGGGCATGCAGAGAGACTATTGGTACGATGTAGCCCGGCGATACGAGGATCTCGCCAGCCCCGAGGAGATTGGCCGAATCTGTGCCGAACGCACTCTGCGCCGTCTCGGGGCACGAAAAATCGGTACCTGCACGGTGCCGGTTCTCTTCGAGAATCAGGTGGCATCCAGTCTGCTTGGGCATTTCGCGCAGGCCATCAGCGGCGGCAGTCTCTATCGCAAGGCCAGTTTTCTGCAGGACAGTCTCGGGCAGACGATCTTTCCCCCGCAGGTACGGATCTACGAGGAGCCCCTGCGACGGCGGGGCCTGGCCAGTGCCAGCTTTGATGGCGATGGGGTTGCGACCCACAATCGGGACTTGATCCACGACGGCGTCTTGCAGTCCTATCTGCTCGACGCGTATAGCGCCCGCAAGCTGGGACTGAAAAGCACGGGCAATGCAGGCGGTGCCCACAACCTCACCCTCGCCCCCGGTAGCGAGGACTTGGCGGCGCTCCTGCGGCAGATGGGACGCGGTCTGCTGGTAACGGAGCTGATCGGCTTTGGCGTCAATGGGGTGACAGGGGACTATTCCCGCGGCGCTGCCGGCTTTTGGGTGGAAAATGGGGAAATCCAGTATCCGGTAGAGGAAATCACTATTGCCGGACATCTGCGCGAGATGTTTGCGGGCTTCGTCGCCGTCGGCAGCGATCTGCTGATTCATGGTGGCACCGGCAGCCCATCCATCCTCATCGACAAGATGACCGTCGCCGGTAACTGATCCCACGTGCTGACGCCTTCTCAGCGGGTCAGCACCCGCGAGGTCTGGGGACATGCGGTGGCCAACATCACCCCTTCGGCCATGCCGGCGGTAACCATTGCCTTGGTCGCCGCCCATGGTGGGGCCTTCACCTGGCTGGCTTACGCCCTGGTGGGGGTGGTGATGTGGCTGGTGGCGATTCAGCTTGGCATCCTGGCGCGCCACTTTCCTTCGCCGGGATCGCTGTTTTTTTATCTGGCGCAGGCCCTGCATCCTGTTGCGGGCTTGGTCGCCGGCATTACCATGATTTTCGGATACGGTGGCGCCTTGCTCGCTGCACCACTGCTCTGTGGTCTGTTTGCCAATACTGCACTGCATGCCGTCTGGCCCGCAGCACCCAATCTTCTCGACCTCTTCGCTCTCGCAACCCTGACCATCGCCTTCTCCCTGGCCCGCCGCGGGGTGGAAATCTCGGCGCGCTGGGGGCTTTGGGTGGAATGGTTTTCCCTCGCCGGTATCCTGCTCATCGCCATTCTCACCCTGCGCCATTTTGGCATCAGTGACCCGCAACAGTGGCACTTTTCCCGCCTGCACACTCCCTCTTTGCTCAGCGCCCTGGTCCTATCCCTGCTTGCCTACGGCGGCTTCGAGACTGCTGGCAATCTGGCAGCGGAGGCCGAGCATCCACGCGCCATACCAGGCATCATGCGCTGGGCGGTGATTCTGGTAGCCATTTTTTTCGTGTTTCTAGCGTATACAGAAACGCTGGCCTTTCACGCACTTGGGCAATCCCTGGGAAATGCTTCGACCCCGTTGAACGCCATCGCCACCGCTATGGGGGAATCCTGGCTCGGTGTGCTCGTCGATCTGGCCATGGCCAGCGCTGCCTTTTCGGCAAGCATCGCCACCTTCAACAGTATCTCGCGCATCCTTCTGAGCATGGCCGGGCATCGCGTTCTACCACAGATGCTGGCGCAGCGACATCTCGTATATGGAACCCCGATTCGTGCGTTGCAGGTCCTTGGCATCCTGGTCTTGACCAGCATTCTGTTGTTCTGGCTGTCCCATAGTTCGGTACTCGACTTGATCGACATCTTCGGCACCTTTACAGCGCTCGGTTTTGTCTTGCTCTATGCGTTGAGCAATCTGGCGGCGCTGCGCTATCTCTTTCGCAGCCGCGCCGGGCTGCGCTGGGCCAGCCTGCTGATCACCCTGATCAGCCTGCCCTTGCTCGGTGCGGTCTTCTACGGGACGGTGGTGCCCTTCCCCGGTGGCAGCATTGGGGCGACGATTATCATCTTTTTGCTGATGGTCGCTGCCACCGGCAGCCTGGGACTGTATTGGGCCCGCTTTCAGCCGGAACGACTGCAGGCCATC
>NZ_JBYCKU010000049.1:0-7642 GCF_057473545.1 Acidithiobacillus sp. TH-A67 | reverse complement strand
TTGGGGATCGTTTGCAGCCCTATCCGCCGATTCCTCCGTACCCGGGGCCGTGATCCGATGGCCAAAATGCGCCTTTTTTTACATTCCTTGTTGGCGTTGGGTCTTGCGGCACTATCGCCCTGTGCACAGGCAGAGGACTTACCCCTCTGGCCCTTGCCAGAGAGCCTGGGCGAAAGACCTTTGGCCAAAGAAATGCGCCTCAATGGTGTACCCGTGAATATGGCCATTTTCGGCGGGAGGATGAGCGTTGACGAATTCCGTCGGGCTATGGAGCGCAGTTGCAAGGCAGAAAGCGGAAGTTTCCAAGCGATGGCGTTTGGGATGAAGCAGTTGTGGTCGTGTATTCACGAGCCTTATTCGCAGACGGCGCAGTGGCAACAGGTAGGCAATCACATCGAGGGGGAGCTTTCTACCTTGCGGATGGACGCTCACGCCGAGCCCCATCCTCTGCCGGTAGCTCTGCCTGATGGGACCGCCCTGCAGTCTGATCTCGAAACGCTGGACCCCGGTGGCCAAGAGGGCCGGGTTCTCGTGCTGCAAAGTGGGCTGAGCGTGGCACAACTGCGCGCCTGGTTTCTCCGGCAGGCGCAGGCTCACGGATGGAAAGTGGCGGACGCATTGAGCACAACCTCCACGCGCTTGAGTCTGGCGAGGGCGGGCGGGAGTTTGGATTTTGCCTTCCCCGCCCATGCCGGGATGGGGACGCAGGTTGTACTCGTTTGGCAAAAAAGGAAATGAGGAAGATCAGCTATGAGACCAGAAGCAAGAACCAGTACTGGGACCGGCAAGACGCAAAGAGGACAATCGATGATCGAATATCTGGTGGTCCTGCTTGCGGCGGTCGTTATTTTGCTCGCCCCCATTCCCTCAATCGTTCCGGGAACATTGCCAGACAACGCCTCAGTGCTGACGCAGCTTTCCGTGGCGCTACGCGGTTTCTACAGCGATTACTCCTGGGCGGCATCCCAGCCTGTGGTTGATTGACACTGAAAAAGGAAGGAAAGTGGCTACGCAACTCCCCAATGATTTCGAATCCGGAAACATTCAAAAAAAGCCGGCCCGCGCCCTGGGTGGCTGGCTGATTCTGGCCGTCGCCATCGTGGCTGGCCTGGCAGCTGCCTTCCTCGCCGTGCACACCTTGCGGTCTCGCGAGGAAGCGGTACTGGCAAGACTATATGCAAATAGAGCCGATAATATGATCCGCGCGGTAGTGCCCGTCCGCGACATTCCTGCAGGGACGATTCTGGATCTTGGTATGGTAGCAGCGCGGAACATTCCTGGTGATACGGCTCCTGCCGATGTCATCACGCCGGAAACGTTCGACAGTTATTCAGGCCATCGGGTCAATGTTCCTTTGCTACAAGGAAAGCCGATACTGAGTTCCTATCTCAGCGGTCGGCGTACCCTGGCAGACATCATCGATCCGGACAAACTGGCGATGACCTTTACCTTCGATAGCATCAGCACCCTCGATGGCATGCTGCAGCCTGGCGACCACGTGGATGTGCTCTGGTTCTATGCCGGGCCAGCAAGTGATGAACCGCAGGGTAGCGGGCAGGGTCGGGCTCGGGATCGCTTTTTGAAAGCGGGGCAGGATGTGTTGCCATCCGCTGGCCCCGGCGCACTGGAGGGCCCCGCGGCGCTTACCGGTTTGGCTGGCAATACCGGCGGACCGCTCATTTTTCGTGCTGGAGGCACGGAGCAGGAGAGCAAGCTCCCCAAAGATGGGGTGCGATTCCTCGAGCGGGATCTTAAAATTGTTGCGACGGGGACACGCACCGTAGCCTCCGATTCTGCTGCCAATATGAACAACGATCCCGCCATGACGGGACAACCGGCACAATTCAACACCGTGACCGTGGAGCTGAAGCCGGAGCAGATTCAGAAGCTGGTTCTTGCGAAGCGACTGGGGGAATTGCAGCTCGTGCTGCGTAGCCATGATTCTCAGGTGGCCGCTTCCAACAAGGTCTACACTGTCCGCGACATCTTGGGAATTCGCGATCGCAAAGACGGACCGCTCTATGCCGCCGATTCCATCGAGTACATTGTTGGCGGTACGGGTCAGAACGGCCAGGTCAACAAGCGCCTCGACATCAGCGGGCTGCGCCGCCTGGCCGATGGGTCACGCCAGAAACAGCAAGGTCTTGCTCGTCAGGAAGTCTCTGCTTCTGGCGATGCAGTACCGCGTCCAGTTCAGATAGACAAGTTGCTGCCGCCCGTGGACGCTTCGCGGCCTTTTCTCCCCCGTTAACCTCTGCACAAAGGAAACCTCATGTTATTTGGTAAGAAACTGTTGCCTGTTCTTATCAGTACTCTGCTGGCTGCTCCCGCCTTGGCCGCAGAGGATCCCACCCTTGACCTGTACGCCGGCCAGGTGCGGGTGATACCCACCAAGCCGGTGAAGCGCGTAGCGGTTGGGGATGGTAAGGTGCTGAGCACTACCGTGGTTGACGGCAGGGAATTGCTGCTGCTCGGCGATGGCGAGGGCGAAACCAGTCTTCGGGTGTGGTTCAAGGATGGCGGAGAGGAGGCGTATCGTGTGTTGGTAGCACCCAAAAACGTGGGCCGTGCTGCCGCCGAAATGCGGGAGCTGCTCACCAACAGCAGTGTGCCCGTCACAGTCCGCATTGTTGGCGACCACGTCGTGGTGGACGGGAAAAATCTGCCGGCTACGCTGTTGACCCGGATCACGCAGCTGCAGACTCTCTATCCCAAAACCATCGTTCTGGCCAGCCCGGCACCTTTCAAGATGGAAAAAATGGTTTGGCTCGATGTCAATGTTCTGGAAATCAAAAAAACGGCACTGGAGAATCTGGGTGTCGACTGGACTAAGCAGATTGCTGGTCCTTTCATTGGTTATGGCAAAGATTTTGTTGGCCCGCGCAATGTGCCCCTGGTTCCCCTGGGCCAGGATCTCACTCAACCGCCAGTCGCTGGGACCGGTATTCGCTTGACGCCTACGCCTCCGGGCCTGGATGGGGTAATCGATTTAACCAACCTGGCTCGACCCATCGCCGGCGTCTCGAATGTTGGAATCATCACCGGGATGTTGTCCAAAATTAACCTGGCCATGAGTAAAGGCGACGCGTATCAAATCGCCAACCCGCAACTCAGCACCCGCAGCGGCGGCGAAACCAAGTTTCTGGCGGGCGGGCAGGTTCCCATTCTGCAGGCGCTGGCGTCGGGTACGGCGGCGTTTCAAAACGTCACCTACAGGGATTATGGCATTCAGCTGGATTTCAGGCCCCAGGTCGATGACGACAACAACATTACCATGCACGTTTTGGCCGATGTATCGGAAATCGATCCGAGTACCAGTGTGGTTCTGAATGGTCTGAACGTGCCCGGTTTTACCACCCGGCGCAGTGAGGCCGATATCAATGTCGGAGACGGTCAGACCATGGTTATTTCGGGATTGGTGAACCCCAAGACTGCCAAGAGTGCCTCTCAGCTGCCCTGGCTCGGAGATATCCCTATCCTGGGCAACCTCTTCAAATCGACAGATTTCCAGGCTGGCAGCACCGATTTGGTCATCCTGGTGACTCCTCGCGTGGTATCGCCTGCCTCGCTTGAGAACATTCGTCAGGTTTCGCGAGCGGTCGGCATGAAAGACGAGTTCAAGAACACCTTGCCCAAAAATTCCCCAATCCGGGGCGCGGTGGATAAAACTCTTGGCTCGCGCGTGCCGTATCCCGAAACGCAAGCGCTGCCGGCACCGCACCCTCAGCCGCCGCTGGTGGTAACGCAGCCGCGCCCCAACCCGACTGTCACCGATCCTTCGACCAAGGAGTAGGACATGTTTCGTGTCGTCGCACAGCATCAAAAGCACGGACTGCTGCCCGTTCAGCCCCATGACGGAGTCTGCGTCATTGGGCGTTCCCCCGATGCGCATCTGCGCTTGGAGGGTTGGAACGTCGGCAAAGAGCATGCGCGGCTCGTGCAGCGAGAGGATGGCGTACATGCAGAGGCCGTAGGCGCACTCGGCTCCATCATCGTCAATGGGGAGCGGGTCAAATGGTACGGTCCCCTGAGCGACCGGGATATTATCGAAGTGGCTGGGGTGACGGTTCGGGTTGAGCGGGAAGCCTCGCAGAGTACCTTGCCATCCTCTCCGACGAGCCCCACGGAGGAGGCTGATGCGGAGCGAGTTGTCGTCACGGCCCAGCCCCAGTCTGCGCCAGAGCCGGATTTGCCTCGGACGATGCCCGTCGATCCGCGCTGGATGCAGTGGCGTCAGGGGATCGAGGAACGCTTGCGCACGCAGATGGACCTGCGTCGGCTGGATCTCAGCAGTATGAGCCGGGAGGAACTGCAGCGCATGGTCACCCAGCTCGCCAGTGAGGTGGTACAGGGCATGCGCCTGCCGCCAGAACTGGACCGGGAGCGTCTGATCAAAGAGGTGGTCGATGAGGCCGTAGGTCTGGGGCCTCTGGAAGACCTGCTCGCCGACGAAACCGTTACGGAAATCATGGTCAATCGCTTCGACGAGGTCTTCATCGAGCGCTCCGGGCGTCTGCAGCCTGCGCCAACGGTGTTCAGTAGTGAGCAGGCCGTGCGGCACATCATCGATCGCATCGTCGCTCCCATCGGTCGGCGCATCGATGAGAGCTCACCCCTGGTGGATGCGCGACTCCACGATGGTTCCCGCGTCAATGCCGTCATTCCGCCCGTGGCGCTGAAAGGCGCCAATATCACCATCCGGAAGTTCAGCAAAAAGCGTCTGCAGATGGAGGATCTCATCGGCTTTGGTTCGGTAGAGCCGCGCATGGCCGAATTCCTGCGGGTGGCTGTCGAACAGCGCAAGAATATTGTCATTTCCGGAGGGACCGGCTCGGGCAAGACAACGCTACTCAATGTCCTTTCCAACTATATCCCGCCGCGGGAACGGGTCGTGACTATTGAAGACGCGGCGGAACTGCGACTGTATCAACCGAATCTGGTATCGATGGAAGCGCGCCCGGCCAACGTCGAAGGGAAAGGCGCCATTCCCATCCGCGAGCTGGTGCGCAATGCCCTGCGTATGCGACCCGACCGTATCGTGGTTGGTGAGTGTCGTGGCGGCGAGGCCCTGGACATGCTGCAGGCCATGAACACCGGCCACGACGGCTCCCTGACCACCGCCCATGCCAACAGCCCCCGCGACATGCTTTCCCGTATGGAGGTCATGGTGATGATGGCAGGCATGGAGCTGCCCTTGGCGGCCATTCGCGAGCAGATTGCCTCGGCTATTGACATTATCGTGCAGATCACCCGTTTTTCCTGCGGTTCCCGAAAGCTCACGGCCGTAGTGGAGGTCACTGGTACGGAAAGCGGCGTCATCCAGCTCCAGGAACTTTTCAGCTACCGGCAGCAGGGCTTCGGGGCCGACGGCAAGGTGCGGGGTAGCTTCCGCGCCAGTGGGAGCATGCCGGAGTTCTACGAGGAGATGCGGGCTCGTGGCCTGCCGGTAGATACGAGCATTTTCCTGGAGGAAGAACATGAGCGGTCCTGAGCTGGGCTTTGCTGTTCTGGTCTTTCTGTCCGTAGGGGTACTGTTCTTTGTTCTTACCCAAGGCGCACGTACGGTCCTGGCCCGCCAGCGGGTGACCTTTACCCAGACGACCAAAAGCAGTCTGGCGGACATGTTCCTGTTTGCTGATCCCAGTCTGCTTTGGCGCCTGAATCTGGGTGCCTTGCTGCTGATTCCGCTGCTAATGTATCTGCTGATACCCTCGTTGCCCCTGGTGATTGCCGTAGCGCTGCTGGTGGCGGTGTCTCCCCGGCTGCTGCTCCGTTACCTCAAGGCGCGGCGTTTCGACCGCTTGCACCAGCAACTTCCCGATACGTTGCTCATGATGGCATCGGCTCTGCGCGGTGGGGCCAATCTGGGGCAGACTCTTGAGGGCCTGGCTCGGGATCTCAGCGCCCCCATGAGTCAGGAACTTTCCTTGGTCGTTCGGGAACAGCGTCTGGGCGTTTCTTTCGAGGACGCTGTAGGGAATCTGGCCATGCGCATCCGGTCGCAGGATTTCGATCTGGTGGTCTCCGCCCTGCGCATCAATCGGGAGGTGGGGGGCAACCTTGCGGATACCCTGCAGCGCCTGGGAGAAACCGTCCGTCGGCGCTTGATGATGGAGCAAAAAATCAAGGCATTGACCTCCCAGGGAAAATTGCAGGGTCTGGTCATGACCGCCCTGCCGGTGCTCATTGTGCTCGCACTGCTGCACATCGAGCCGGCTGCCACCGGCGCTCTTTTCAACACCTACAAGGGATGGGGAGTGCTGGGCATTGCCCTGGTGCTTGAACTGCTCGGGTACTGGGGTATCCGCAAGATTGTCAGTATCGAGGTGTAAAATGATGCCCATACGTTCCTGGCAGGCGTGGTTGGTTGCGTTGCTTGGCGCTGGGCTCGCGCTGCTATTGCTGGTCTATTTTGGTGAACGAACCCTGCTTGCTCTGGCAGGCAGATCCGGACAGCTTCCCTTTCTCCTCGTCGGGGTTTTTGTTGCCCTGGTGGTGGGGGCAGGCATCTACGGCTTCTCCCTGCTCTATCGGGCAGTGGATAAAGTGCCGCGCGAGTATCTGGATCCCTTACCCAAGGGCTTGGCCAAGGTCTGGCCCCTGGTACGTTTTGTGGATTCCACCATCGTTCGCTTTTTGCCCGACAAGCTCATCTACCGCAGTGCTCCCCGTATTCAAAAGGCCGGTCTCCATTATCTCATCACCCCCCGCGATTTCTTTGCGCTCAAGATTTTGTCTGCGCTTTTTCCCCTGGCCTTCGCACTTTTTGTCTATGCCACTCTGGGGGTCTTCCGTTGGGAATTCACCCTGCTCGGAGTGCTGCTTTTCAGCTTTTACCCTGATCTCTGGCTGGTGGAACAATCCAAAAAACGGCAGAAGAGAATTTTGAAGGATTTGCCCGTCTATCTGGATTTTATCACCCTGATGGTGGAGGGGGGGCTGAATCTGACGGGCGCCATCCAGATTGCCGTAGATAAGGGACCGGAAGGGCCATTACGCAACGAATTCCGCATCATTTTGCGGGATCTGCGCTCGGGTATGCCGCGCATAGAAGTCTTTCGCCGTTTTGGCGAGCGCGTAGCGATGCAGGAGTTGCGCAGTCTGGTCACCGCCATCATTCAGTCGGAAGAGCGCGGGGGAAGCCTGGCTCCGGTACTGAAGGCACAGGCGGAGCAGCGTCGGGAAGAGCGCTTTTTGCGCGCAGAGAAAGCCGCATTGGAAGCGCCGGTAAAGCTCCTGGCACCCTTGGTCATGTTCATTTTCCCCATCGTCTTCATTGTACTCGCCTTTGTCATCTACATGAAATATGTGCAGGAGGTGGCGACGTGAGCGAGCGCGGAGGGATCTGGCGGGAAGATCACTGTCTTTGGCCCCGCGCCCGCTTGGCCCGCGATCCGCTTTCCCGGGCAATCGGACTCTTGGGAAGACGCGGTCTGGCCGATGACGAGGCACTCTGGCTGCGCCCTTGTAGCGCCGTACATATGTGGGGCATGCGCATCGCCATCGATATCGTCTGGCTCGATGGTACAGGCAGGATTCTTGGTCTGCGTGCCGGACTTCGTCCCTGGCAGTATGCCTGGCCACGGGTACGTGGGGTACGAGATACGATCGAACTGGCGGCTGGCGCCATCGAACGCTGGCA